>NZ_LZGX01000051.1:0-64836 GCF_001690825.1 Gilliamella sp. Fer1-1 | reverse complement strand
CGTCTATAGACCGTAAATTACGTTTAATTTTTCCGTGGCTAAAAAAAGAATCCTTTGGTTTTAGAATTTTTAAAACTCACGAGTTAATGGAATTTGCTCGAAAGGGTGACATTCAGCGCAAAATTGGCTGTAAATAAAAACGAATTTTTTGTTTTTTATAAGATAATTGTTGGATTTAATATTTCAACGTTAAATTTTTCAAGGATAATAGATTT
Source organism: Gilliamella sp. Fer1-1 (assembly GCF_001690825.1). Taxonomy (NCBI): domain Bacteria; kingdom Pseudomonadati; phylum Pseudomonadota; class Gammaproteobacteria; order Orbales; family Orbaceae; genus Gilliamella; species Gilliamella sp. Fer1-1. The sequence continues at coordinate 64,621 of NZ_LZGX01000051.1, read as the reverse complement.
ATGAATATAAATGAAAGACGATTAACTTTTGTACTGATTGATAGTAATAATTCATTTAAAGAAATGCTGACTAAGATAGAACTGGCATTTAAATGTAAATTATCCTGTAAAGATGAAAAAGGTCGTTATATTGCCAGAGCGGAGTTGGATAATTTTAGCATTGCCGTTATCGACAAAATTGATAGGCTTAGTGAGTTATTATGTGATGAACATTATACTCTTAAAATAACAATAACATCTGATAAATACTTTAATTCTAAATTTGAAAGTTACATAAAAGAAATTCTAACTAATAACTTCATACAATGGAAACGGTCAATTTGGACTCCTGCCGAAGTTACTCCACTCAGCAAGCGATAGAATAGTCGAATGGGAACCTAATCTAGATATAAATAGAAATTAGCAAAAGTATCAGATATGAGGTTATTGACTTAAATATACACACTAAAATACCTTGGGGTAAAGAAGTTACAGCTAAACAACTATGCTGAGTGCTTAAAGAAAGCTATTATGAATCGTGTCAACGAGGTAATCACCCAGAAAGGGTAATCCACACCGACCTGAATGGCTGTCCTGAAGAGTTGACCGACGAAAACGGTAAAATACTATGGGAATGCAGTTTTCAGCTCTGGGGTAAACGGATTCATGAAATCGAACATCACTCAATAGAGCAAAACCTCAGATATCAGGGACAATATTTAGACAGATAAACCGGCTTACATTACAATACCTTCAGGTATTATGATCCGGATATAGGTCGCTTTACCCAGCTTGATCCGATTGGTTTAGCCGGTGGCTTTAATCTGTATCAGTATGCGCCTAATGGGTTGACTTGGGCGGATCCGTGGGGGGGGGTAGCTAAATGTCCAATTACCAAAGTCTTCTAAGTTACCCCTAGTGTGGTTAAAAAAGCTTTAAAAGGAGGATGCATGCAGACATTTTTCTTCCAGCAGTTCAACGTTATGTGGCTGAAAAAATTGTAGGCGTATTACCACCTAAAACTCAAGGAACACTTGCACCAAGTAATATTCCAAAAATTAAACCTATGTCTGACACAAAAATTGACCTTTTGGCTAGGGAAATTATTAATGATTAAAATTCATTTTGAATCTGGTTGCACGCAAGAATTTGATGTAACAACATTTGAGGGATTCGATTTTAGTAGTTCGATATTACATACCGCTATATTTGCAGGGTATTCTTTGCGTAATGCAAATTTTAAATATGCTAATTTACGTAGTGCAAATTTTTCAGGTTGTATTTTAGATAATACTGATTTTACAAATTCATTATTAATGAATTCAAATTTAATGAATTCATCATTATTAAATGCTGATATGTCTAACAGTAAGTTAAATGGAGCTTTTTTACTAAATGCTAATTTGCAAGGAGTTAATTTATCAGGAGCTGATTTATTTAATGCAAATTTCAACGGAAGTAATTTAAAAGGTGCAAATGTAAATGCAATCAGAATAAATGAGGCTAGTTTTATAGGGGCAATATATGACAAATATACTATTTGGCCAAAATATTTCTCACCGGCAACTAAAAGAGCTATTTTACAACAAATACCATGAGTATTAAATTTGCATATTATAGGCCACATCTTAATTTTTTGTGTATTTCTCTTTTACAGATAACCGTTAATTCTGTCACCAAATTCTGTCATAAAGCGGTTCATTATGCTTTCCAGTTGCAAGTCAATATCTGTTTATCTTCTTCATACTAATTTATATTGCTAAATAAATTACTTTCTTTACCAAATCATCAGCCGAGAAGACTTTATACTTTTTTGATGACGTCGCGTATTACGCTGTTAATTTATTCTCTGATATTTTGGTGTAAATTGCTTTACAGATGCCCTGTGGGTAAGCAAAAAAACAAACCGCCATCAGCATCCAACGCTACTACAACGATGCCGCACATCGCCTAAGCGGAGTATGTATAAAACCACTAAACCGCAGCCAGCGTTACGGCTATGTCTACGACGCCTTGGCTGGCGTATCGAAAAACTTCAGCGAGACAACGCAAGCAATCCCTACAATCTCGGTATGTGCCTAATGGGTTGAATTGGATTGATCCTTTAGGACTAAGCGGTGAAAATGTATTTATATATTATACCAATCTAGCAAGATTAGAAGGAATTCAAAATACTGGTATAATAGAAAAGCATGTAAAAGCTAAGGTTTACATGACTAATATAAAAAAGTCATCAGAATTAGAATATTATCATACAGGTAAAATTAAATTAGAACGCTCTCAAATAATTCATATAGATAAAAACCCTTATGAAAGATTTAATAGCCTAAACTATGATAAAAGACTTAACATGATGCAAAATCAACTAAAAGCTAGAGGTTGTTATTAACATGAGTAATACTACAGAAAAATGTTTAGTTTTAAAACAAAGCGAAATCAACGCATTGAAAAAACTGATTATGTACATTAAATTTTCATGTAAAGAAGCAGAATCGCTATTATATGCAGGTAGCCCACTAATTAACAATATCTTTGATAAATTATTGGAAATTGATGATTTTAAAGCAGAATCTAAATATTTTTATAAACAGGAAAATGTGACTAATGAGCAATTTATCCGTAAAAAAATACAAAAAGATCAGGATGAAACGCTAAACAAAGCAGATGAAAAATTGATATTAGAATTATTTAAAGCATGTTTACATCCTTTCTCTTCAAGTAAAGATGTTTAAATAAAATATCATGTTAGCTGTCACGATTTCCAAAAATAGTACAGCCCAAAAGTAAAAAAATCCTCTGGTTTAATGCTTCAATGGTTAAGAAAATTAATTCGAACATTAAATTTATCAAGATTCTTTAATGAATGCTGACGGTAAATATTAAATACTTCATAATATATAGGCGTACTTAAGTTTTAATATCAACATGCAGATAGTTGGTAAGCTTTGCAATAATCTGCAACAAAAGTCTGAGTCTTACCACTCAGGCTTTTTAATTGAATTAATCTAGCGAACTACTTTAAGAATATAATCATTACAGTGCCTGCAACATAAACAGATACGGCGTAATCAGAATTTCACCTACCCGACATCCTCATCGAACACAGAAACCAATACGGCAACCTCGACCGTCTATTAAGCAAAAACAAAGTAAACACGGGCAAATCGATTACCACTATGATCGCACCGGCAGAATTGAAAGCTACAGTAACCAAAGATACGGAGAAACCCTGCAATATGATGATCCCTCCAACCTGTTAGACCTCAGACGGTCAATAGAAGAACTTTTTAATAGTGGTCAACCAAATACCTTGGCAGAGCACACGAGAATTGATGTAAGTGCTTTGAAAGCAGGTGAAGTTACTCATCAACAAGCAAAAAATCTTGTTGCCCAATCTTTATGGAATGTAAGCTCTCAAGGTGTCACTTCCCCATGAAATATCCCTTGGAATTAAACTGGAGAATATTAATATGTTAGATAAAGAATTACTTGATATTTTTGGTCAAAAGATCATTTGTAGTGTTAGAGATCAAGCCATTTTTGAATTTGAAGCAATGGTTCAAGGTAAAATGAAATCTGAAAATACGGTTAAATTAAATAATGAATTAAAAACATTTGACAAAAACCAGATTGAAATTTTAAAAAAAGTTGTTTTGACTGCTATTGATAGTGTTATTTACAATACATTAAATATGCTAGAACAAAATGAAGAAAATATAAAATTATTAATATCTCAAAATGGTAAAAATGAAAAAAACATTCTTGATATCAGTGATAGTTTATCTGGTGAACTGGTCACAAAAAAAGGCTGGATAGAAAAATTTAGTAAATATAAATAAGCATTATATATTAGCAATATTTTGTGCTATAGCTATACGATCTAGAGCAAAAGGCAGACTATAAATGGGGTAAAACGAGTCAACTGGCACATAAACTAACAATGGAACAGTACATTTATTATGATAAATAGAGGCGGGAAAATATATCACAGTAGGCTTATTGTAAGACCAAATAATTGTTAGCGACAGTTAGCGTTACGACTACATCTACGATGCCTTAAGCCAGCGTATGGAAAAATATCAGCTAGACAGCGCCCCCTACAACAATACTCGCTTCCTGTAGGACGGCTTAAGTAACATATAGTAAAGACGGCATTCCAGATTTTAGTCCATATAAGGAACAATATGCAAAATCAAACAAGTTTAATGGCAATCGAAAACATGATAATAGGATAGCAAATAAACAAATTGGCTATTCTGGTGACAAGGCCCTTCCTGAAAAGGTTTGGCATCATGTTGATAAAGATTATATGATTATTCGGGATGCAGATTTGCATAACAGTTTTCCTCACACTGGCAGTGCATCCGTTCTTATACATGGTAATATTTAGGAGTTAGAATGTTTAAATCAAAATATAATGTTCCCAAAAACATTGATAAACGCATTTCAAAGTTAAAGTTAAAAATAGATTCAAACAATTCTTATATTGATTTTTTGAAAAAATATAATGTTGTTGTTTTTGATAATGAAGCCAATATTGACTACTGTATTGATTGTGAGGGCGAGTCATTGCCCTTAGAGGTCATTTTGGGTTTTTCAAAGGAAGATAGAGAAGATTTATTGGCTACCAACGATGGCTATTTAAATAGGATACCTGAGGATTATTTTGCCGTAGCAACACTTAATTACGGCGATTTGCTTTGCTTAAGCCCAAATGGTGAAGTCTATTATTGGGATCATGAAGTTAATGATCTCTATTTTGACATGTCTGTAAAAAATGGTTATCTAGAACAAAATACTAATCTGAAGTTTGTTGCAAATTCGTTTGATGCCTTTTTATCAATGATTATTAAAAGTGAAGTTGAGGATGATTATGATCCTGATGAAGATGAATATAATAATCCTAACATTCCTTTCCCAGATGAAGCATTACCGTCAATGCTCAAATATTCAAAGTTTTTTTTTACGGCGTCAGAAAATAGACTCAAAATTTATTTAAAAAAATTGGAGTTATCTGAAAAAGGGCGCGAAGTACTCGCTAAATTTAAAGAAGAAGGACTTTTGTAAAAATAGCGTTAGTTAAAAACCGAAACAGTATCTTCCAAAGAAATATATAATGATTTCAATGGAATAATTTTTTAGTTGAATGGAATCTATTAATTATTTTAGATTCTATTAAATTTTATATATTTGGCTGTCCGGAAGGGATAACTGATGCAAACGGCGAATTATTCTGAGAATGTAGCTTTCAGTTATGGAGAAAGAAGATTCAGGCAATTGAGCTCCAATCAATAGAGCAAAACCTCGGATATCAGGAACAATATTTAGACGAAAAACTGGACTGCATTAAAATACTTTCAGGTATTATGATCCGGATATAGGTAGATTTACTCAACCTGACCCGATAGGATTGCTGGGTGTCTTGATTTGTATCAGTATGCGCCTAATGGGTTGACTTGATTGACCCATTTGGTTTAAAAGCATGTGGGGTAAAAAATAAGAAAACATCGTATGATAGTAAAAGTCGAAGAGATCCATTTAGACAGGTTAAGCACAATGCAGGTATACCGATGAATCAATAGCCTACAGCCATTACACGACTATCTTTACGAGATGTCATGGCAATACTATGATCGCTAGAAACGGTCAACCAATAAAGACTCGACAATATGAATTTATTGATAAAAAAAATCCATTTTATTCAATATTATAGTCTTTAGCACACTAAAGCAGAATCAGATCATGGTGCTGAGCCACACTTTAATGTTAGACTTTCAAATAACCTGAATACTGATCATGTTTCTGGAACTTATGGTCATTATAATTTCCATTAAGGAATTGATATGTGGTTTAAAAACGCGTTAGGCAGAGAAAAAATTCAATTTATGTTTAATAATGAATTTAACTTTCAATCTATTGAATTGAATAGTGTTTCATTTGAAAGCTATTCAGAGGTGAAATGTCATTTAACTTGCAAGGAAATTCCCAAAATTTACCCTAAAAAATGGGATAAAGTTGGATTTAATGCATTAAGTTTAATTATTACTTTTAATGAGATAGTTCAGTTAAATATGTCTGGTTCAAGAGTTGGTTTTTTCTGTTCACCAACGATCACTTCTTTTACTGATTATTCTGAAATAACCGTTAAACATGATAAATTACAGCTTTACTGTAAATCAAAGTTTTTAATTATAGAAAGTATAACTCCCTATATAGATGAAAGATGGGATTAAAAATATAGATGAAATAAATTTTCATTAAGTCGGTGCATCGAAAACATCCGCTAGAACCGCAGGCAACCCCTACAAGCGTACCCACTTCCTGTGGAACAACTTAACAATGATTCAGGAAACTAGCCCGAATCAGCACTGTAGCCTGTATATCTATACCGACCAAAACAGCTACGAACCACTGGCATGGATAGGCACAAACGGCAACCAAGAACAGCATATCCGCTATTACTACACCGATCTAAATGCCTGTCAGGAAGAGCTAACCGATACAAACGGCGAATTACTCTGGGAATATAGCTTTCAGTTATGGGGAAAGTATATTCAGGCAATCAAACCCGAGCCCATAGAGCAGAATCTCAGATATCAAGGCAATATTTAGACAGAAAAACCAGCTTACATTACAATACGTTCAGATACTATGCTCCGTGAGAATTGAGTTGTTGGCGTACACCAAGAAAGAAATTTTGGAAAAATGAAGCTAAAAATAATCCTAGTATGTATTCGAAAAATAATATTAAATTAATAAAGGAGGGTAAAGCACCCAAATTACAAATTGAAGTAATAATAGAAAATCCAGCAAAAAGGAAACCAAAAGATGTACAGATAGAATTACACCATAAAGATATTTTACAATAGGTTGGTGGTGACAATGTTCATAATCATGACAATCTTGCAAAATTAACTCCGTGGGAGCATGAAGCAGTTGATCCGTATAGGCATACTGATTATGATGTTATAAATATAATAAAGGATGCTAATCAATGGTAAATATTAAGGAAATTCAAGATTTTATAAATAGCTTATTATATAAAACAGCATTAAATAAATTGGAACAAAAATATAAAATTACGACAAACGGAGAAGAATTGCCATCGGTATTGTTCGAATATGATGCAAATAAAATCCATTTATCTGGCGCTACTTTATCTGATTTAGAAAACATATTGTCGAATAGTCTTACTTCTTTTTTGAAGTATATAGCAATTAAGTTAGTCGTCCTTCAAGATGAACCAGATGAACAAGAAGGAAATGATGAGAAAGATGTCACTATTTCAGTGGATGATCCCTATGAAGATTTTCTTATTATTCATTTATTAGAATATTATTTAATTACTAGCGATGCAGGTAACCTGATTAATTATCTAAAAAAAATCAAAATACCTTATAGTAAAAAATATTGTGAACAGTTAAAGAAAATATATGCATTACTTTAATAAAAAAGCTGGAAAGATCTTCTATATTTTTCGGATTTTTTTGTTTTTAAATTCAGATTATATTTAATCAGCTTTAACCAATATTTTGCCAATTGAGCTCACTAATGAACAACGGGAAATGGTTTGGCGTGCAATTACTAGCTATACCAAACTATCCAGAATTAATGAAAAAATGATTTGGAGATTCTATGAAGTAATCTGTTAATGAACTTATTAAAATGGGGTTTTCGCCTTCAGAGGAGAGCTATAACATTGACTTTATTAAAAAATATCAAAATATTTTACATAACATTCAACCACCTTTATCAAATGAAGAAGCAACTAAACTAATTACCCTTTTTGGTAATGATGAAAGTTATGGATTAGCTTGGTCACTATTACATCTTATTGAATTGAGTGCCGATTTTTCAGTAGATAAGCAATTATTAGAAAATGGCAATTCATGGATTCAGCTATTAATAAAAAGAGCTATTAATAAAAAGAACTATGAATAAATAGCCTCTAAATTGTAATAAATCCTCAATGTAAAGGTTATTTATTTGAAAAATCTCTAATACTTATAACGCTCGAACATTTTTTTAATCTTAGGAGTTCAAATTTTACTCTAAGTATTAAATTACTCGGGAGAATTTAATCTGTATCAGTATGCGCCTAATGGGTTGATTTGGATTGTTCCGTGGCAACTATCATTAGTTACAGTTGGCAACTGGATGGCAGCAGCAGAATATCAAGAAATAATAGATAGCGATAAAACAATACAAAACATAACAGGGACAACTACTCACATGGCTTACCTAGCAGATGTTAAGGCTTTTGATAAACAAGCAAAAAATGGAACTTTATATGTTGAATTTAATATTCCTAAAAAATTTATAATTCCCACAAATCAAGAATAAGCAAAAATAGTAGGGCCAAATTCTTTAGAAAGTCGCTTTGCACAACGTAAGGGAGTTCCTGTCTCTGAGGTGCCTAAAGCAAATAACATTCGTGTTAAAGTAGAAAAAATTAAAGGAAAATACAATCAATATGTTAAATAAATTTAAATTTTGGATATCCCAACATACTAACTATTCTTATGTTTATCATAAAAATGATTTATCAGAAAGTATCGTTATTGATTTTGAAAATGATATTTATATTGCCCGATTTACTATTTGGGATAATCTAAGTTGCATGTCCGAAATAATAGATTTAAATACTGATCAATATAAAATTAATAAAAGGGAAGAATTTACTTCATTTAATGAATTACTATCTATATTTAGAATTTTTTCAGATTATTTAACTATAAAAGATTAAAATAAAAAATATATTTTTATACATTTATATTATTAAAGATTTGACTGAATATTATAAACTATTGAAAAAATAGATTGATATAGGAGAACTCATTGATAATTTAATCTCGCTCAAATGTCATCAACTAAGCATAAGCAAAACCAATGCCTTAGTTTGGTATGAAGCAAGAGAAGTAGTGTTAAAAAAACCTTATAAAGAAAATTATAACGGGCTTAAATATATAGACGCATTTAAGCTTTAATATTAACATGCAAATAGTTGGTAAGCTTTGCCTGCCACACAAATCTTAGCCTTATTGCACAGGCTTTTTAATTGAATTAATCTTGCAAACTATTTTAAAAAATATAATTATTACAGCCGCCCTGCAACACAAGCAGATTCGGCGTAATCAAAATTCGATTCTTCCTGATATCCACATCAAACGCAGCTACCAGTACGACAACCTCGACCGACTGGTAAACAAAAAATACAGCAAGCACAGACAGGCCGATTACTACTATGATCGCACCGGCAGAATTGAAGGCTGTCGCAACCACAGATACAGGAAAATCCCGCAATACGATGCCACCACCAACCTATTAGATCACAGACGACCAATAGAATTAGACCCTAGTAATCAGAACGTCATCTGCTGTAACCAGATCCTGAATTTCAGAGGACACCACTACCGCTACGATGAGCACGGTCAACCCCATAACAAACAAACCATCGGTGCCCCCAGCACCACCACTACGACGACTACCCCCTGAGCGAAGTACGCATTGAACAAACAGACCGCAGCCAGCGTTACGGCGGAGTCTACGACGCCCTTGGCCGGCGTATCGAAAAACATCAGCTAGACAACGCAGGCACCCCCTACAACCGTACCCGCTTCCTGCGGGACGTGTTAAAAATAATTCAAAAAATCAGTCCGAATCAGCACAGCAGGTTGTATATCTACACCGGCCAGAACAACTACGAACCACTGGCACACATAGATAAAAAGGGGTAATGCCCCCGAAATAGTCATGAACTTCCATACCGATCTGAACGGTGCATCAGAAGAGCTTATCGTAGCAAGCGGTGACATCGTCTGGGAATGCAGTTTTCAGCTCTGGGGTAAACGGATTCAGGAAATCGAACACATATCAATACAACATAACCTCAGATATCAGGGACAATATTTAGACAGAGAAACCGGCTTACATTACAATACTTTCAGGTATTATGATCCAGATATAGGTAGATTTACTCAGCCGGATCCGATTGGGTTGTTGGGCTGGTTTAATCTGTATCAGTATGCGCCTAGTGGGTTGATTCGGGTGGATCCGTTTGGTTTGAGCTGTAGTTTTAATAGTAAGTCGAATCGTTGGCGTAATAATGAAACAGGACGTTTTACCAAACGCCCAACTGATCCATCAGAATTAGCTAGATATGGGAAGGTAAATAAAGCAGACATAGATGCATGGGCCACACAAAGAGGAATACCAAATACTTGGCATGCAGATCCTAAGCGTTTCCCGAGTGGAGAGTTTAGATATGAAGGTCAAGGGTACCAAGTACATGGACATGGAAATGGCATAGATCCTACTACAAAAGCAAAATGGCCAACAGCTAACTCAGCAAATGGCCCAACGGCTAGTATTAAAAATACTATAAATGGGCAAAATTATAGAACTGATGGGATATGGGGAACATTCAAATCAGATCCTAACAGTGCACATATTCCCCTTAACGGATCATTTTATTAAGGTAATTAATATGAATTTACAAAAAATAAAGGATAGAGTTTTATCCCTCCCAACCATAATGGGTATATCAGAAGAAATATTAATAATTAAAGAATTAATGATCATTAAAACTGATGATTTAATCCAAAATAAAGATATTTTTCGATTTATCTTAGATTCATTAGAGCTATCTCATACAGACTCTGGTTTTATGGAGTTAACAAAAGAGAATGAGAATATCTTTATTGATTTTTATCATTGGTTGAACCGAATAAATGACCAACTAAATATGAATATAAACATTAATATCATAGATTCCTTTAGCTTATCTGTTGAAGATGTTAATAAATTGATGTCACCATATAAATAAAAGGAAATATAAAAATGAACAATTATTTAAATTTTAAATAGAAAAATCAACTAGAGTGATAGAATTAAATACTGTCTAATATTTATTTTGGCAAGGATAATTGAATTTTTCATATATACTAACTAGAACAGCTACGAACCACTAGCGCAATAGGCATAGACGGCAACCATGAACAACATATCCGCTACTTCCCACACCGACCTGAATGGCTGTCCAGAAGAGCTCACCGATGCAAACGGTAAAATACTGTGGGAATGCAGCTTTCAGTTATGGGGTAAGCGAATTCATGAAATCGAACACATCCCGATACAACAGAACCTCAGATATCAGGGACAATATTTAGACAGAGAAACCGGCTTACATTACAATACTTTCAGGTACTATCATCCGGATATAGGTAGATTTACCCAGCCGGATCCGATTGGGCTGCTGGGCGGGTTTAATCTGTATTAATATGCGCCTAATGGGTTAACTTGGATTGATCCATTAGGATTAGCACCATGTGCTAAAGTAAGTGAGTTTGATCGTATAAAAAGTGGCAAAGTCTATACAGTTATTAGACAAGGCAAAAACATATCTTCTGGATTGTTTTCACTAAACCCAAATAATATAGAAATAGTTGCAGGACATGTAACATCAGAGAGTCGTTCTCCATCTCAGTTTATATCTGCAACCAAAGATTTAAGTATCGCTGAAAAATGGGCTAATAAAATTGGAACTAGAATAGTTGATATAGACTTAAGTAAAATTTTGGGTGGAACAATTGATATATCTTTTACTAAAGGTCTTAACCTTTTAAGTAATCAATTTAAAGACGATTAACTAAAGGTGCTTGAGAAGCACTATTTGACTGACCTATACCAACAAATGCAATAAAAATAATTAATTAGGTATTTTATGAAAATTATAAATTCTGATGTTCATGAAAAGATTATCAGTGTAATTGAAAAAATTAGATTACAAGATAAGTTAGATGAAAAAACAATTAATGATCTCTATACTTCACTGGATGAAATGGTAACTCATTATAAAGAAAAAGATCTTATTTCAAAGGAATTGGCATATAATCTTTTAGTCCTGCATGACAATTTAGAAGGCGCTTTAAAATTTGGCTCTTATGAAGACATGAAGTATATAAGTAATATTAATTCAAAAGTAAGCGAATATATTGAAAAAATATTTCTAAGTTAAAAAACTGAAATTAAATCAGGATGATTAGTGGCACTACCACTACGACGCCAACTACCGCTTGAGCGAAGTACGTGTTGAAAAACATCAACTAAACAATGCAGGCAACCCCTACAATCGTGCCCGCTTTCTATGGTTCGGCTAAAAAATGATTCAGAAAACCAGCTCGAATCAGCACAGCAGGCTGTATATCTATACCGACCAAAGCAGCTACCAACTACTGGCACGCATAGATAAAAGAGGTAATGCTCCGAAAAAGTTATGTACTCCTACACCGTGCTAAACGGTGCACCAGAAGAGCTTACCGTAGCAAACGGTGACATCATCTGGGAATGTAGCTATCCGCTCTGGGGTAAACGGATTCATGAAATCGAACACGACTCAGTAGAACAAAACCTCAGACATCAGGGACAATATTTAGACAGAAAAACTGGGCTGTGTAAATACCCCAAACTTAGTACATAACTCACGTAGAAAATCACGCTGCTTGTTTTAGTGTTTTATACTCAATCGGTGTCATGTTATTTAATGCCTCATGCGGTCTTTTGGTGTTATAAATCATTACGCCTCACGATTAAAGTCATCGATGACATTGAATGTTCTAAAGCGACGTTGATTACGGCTACTGTCATTCATAAAATCCATTGACCAACATTCACCTTGTTTATTGGGGACTAATAACCTTTCTGGGCATCGTGGAGGAATGCGTTTTTTACGCTTTACCCTGAGATTAAGCTTTAATTCACAATACACCCGATATACCCGTTTATGATTCCATTGATAGCCGAGCTTTCTGATACGATTAAAATATTTAGGAAAACCCCAGCGTAAATGCCGGTCTGTGATAGCATTCAAAGCCGAAACAATCGCCGAATCATCCAGTAACTTAGCTTGATAATAGTAAGCACAACGGCTTAAACCAACAATGGCACAACTTATAGCAATAGTAACTGAATGATTTTGTTGCAGTTGCTGTGCCCACGTTTTATGTGCCTTTGTGGGCACTAAAGCTTTTTTATGATTTCTTCCTGAAGCTAGGATTTTAAGCTCAGCTCGACAAACATCTGTTTAAGCCTACGGTTTTTCGCCTCAAGCCCTTTAAGCGTTTAATATCCGGCGTTTCCATTCCGCCCTATTTTTCCCGCCATTTATAGAAAGTTGAATTACCCATGCCCTATTTACGGCACAGCTCTTTAACGGGAATACCCGCTTCAGCTTCTTTTAAAATAGCGATGATTTGATGTTCAGTCATTTTTTTCATAATTAAATCCTCTTTTACTTTTATCATAGAGAATTTTCTACTTTTTGGCTGTACTATTTTAGGGGATAGTTATACGCAGACAATATTTATGAGGTATTGCTCGCTTAACTGACGGCTCAACGCATATTTTTTTATTCGTCCGACATTAAGAGAGCTTTAGCCTTTTTTAGTATTTCTTTCTCCAATTCAAGTCATTTTATCTTTTTCTCCATAGCTTGAATTATTTGGTGCTCTCGGGTTAGCGCACTTGATTCACTTGTCGTTCTAACTTTTGTATTTGTGCATTAATTTCAATCGGGTTTGGCTATGGCATAAAGTTTATAATTGTCATATTACAATTTAGCTACCACAATCACTTCATCTCCCCAATAAGACAGCATAGAATTAGTTACTGTTCGTGGCCATGATTTATCTACAATCTTATTTTGAGTTTTATAAAATAATTTTAGGTCATATTTGTACACTGTATTCCTTATTCATCTTTTTAATAATAAAAAAGATTATTATCATCAACTTTGCTTATATAGTTGATATTAGGTTTTTGATTATTTGGCTTATATTTTCTTTGAAACTTTAATTTCCAACATTTTCTATTAGTCAATTTTCTTAAATCAAGTCTTGATATTTTTTTGAAGTTTAAAGCCTTAAATATTTGCTCAGCTATTTTTACTTTAGTTTTAAAGCTGTCTTTTAAAGCAATAATAAAACCAATAACAGCTAAGAAACCAAAAGTCATTACAGCAGCTGACATTTCATTTAAATAACTATTACTTAAAGTAACAACCTCGTTTAAACCATGATAGTATATAGAGATGCCAGTCATAACTAGCAAAGCAACCATTAAAGTCATAATAGTGCATTTAAAACAAAACACTGAATAAGCCCAACGCCCCCTAAAACAATTTGGGCAAACACAAATTAACCGTTCATCGGGTTTGGCTATGGCATAAAGTTCGTAATGGTCATGTTGCCATTCAGCTACTACAATCACTTCATCTCCTGGTTGAAATGGACAATCTCCAACCCACCCTCGATAAATCTCTTTTTCAATTTGTACATTGACAAAGTTAGCATTACGCAAAACAGGGGCAGTTTTTGACATACCTGTTAAACCCACTTGTCCCCGTAATGTGCCTATAATTGCCCCTATTTGTGCTGCTCTTTCGGTTCTTTCCATTGATTCTTGCATATTTTGGTACGATTCAACTTCAAAAGCTTGTTGTTGCATTTGTAAATCAATGCTTTTTATTGTGCCACGAATACAAGTAAATTCATCGCCCAGACAAGGTAAAACCGGTGGTGTAGCGTGATGTCGCCACGATTTATCTACCATTTTATTTTGAATTTTATAAAGGGTTTTTAGAGTCATATTTTTATCGCTCTTAGTTTAGTGAATAAGGGGATTTAATTGGAATTTTGAATTATTTTCGGAATTGATGCCTAAAATGTCATTAAACGATAAATCGGAAAGGATTGAGCTATCCCAACCAATATAAGTTAAAAAACTATCAGTAGCTTGTTCGACTTCTTCTTGACTTTCTTCTATCTTCATTAGTTTTTTAAAGGCTGTTAGTTCTGCGTCAAAATTTGGGGATACATTACGATCATATTGAGTGCCAAAACGGGTTGCTCTAATCCATTTTTGGATATCGTCATCAGCAATCAATGTCCAAACAAATTCTAATGCCATTGAAAATAATTGCACCCACCATGTGGCAAAAACGGTAATAATTTTCAATCCAGCCATTACTATAAACCTATTAATAATAAATCGACTAGCTAATTTAGGCGACATTTTTAACAGGACTAAACTAGATTTTTGATTAAGGAACGCATCGGGCGATAAGGTCTTGTTAGCGCTGGTAAAGGTAATGGCATAACGCCAAAGCTGGTTTAACTGCTCATCACCATCAACATGCAAAACTGAAATCGGTGCGGTCAGCCCATCAACGGTTAAGGTATAGCGGTTATGGCTAACACCCCCTAAGCCGGCCATTAAATGGCTAAACTCACCACCAAGTTGATCCAAAAGGCGATTAAGTTCATTCGACATGTTTTGCTCTCCTATTATTCCTCATAATTTATTCCGTTTATTTTTATTTTAGTTATTATTTAATCGTATACTCAGTATGACTGAGTGCAAAAAACAGACAATTCAGCCAAAAAGCATACACTGTTTTAGTGTGAAATTTAATCTTTTTTTTAAATTGTTAAATAAATAGTGTTTAATATTAATTGTTTATATTAGTTAAATCAGTCAGTGATAACCGTTTAACGCTTTGGCTGAATAAGGGATTTAAGCCATTTGATGCTTTATGAATAATAATTTATTAATTCCTTAAATTTAAAATGATTTTATACTGAAACGGTATAGATTCCTGAATATTTTTTACAAAAATGATTGTATTTTTGCGCCAATAAATAGGAGGAATAATGTTTATATAAAATCCTTATATAAATAGTAAGCCCATCCAAACAGCCAAGGGAAAGTAGAAAGTGTAATATGTCCTTTAAGCGTGAGGTATTATCCGTAAATATGGCATGAGTAATTCAACTTTCTATAAATGGCGGGAAAGTTAGCGATTTCTGATAAAGATGCGCATTAGATAATGCATAATCAACCAACTGTTTTTTGAACTCTGTGCTAAATTTTTTGATCATAATGTGTTCTCCTATGATTGTTAGTTATATTATAGGGGTGGTATTTGGCTATTTTTTGGGCTAGGTTCAATCATGGCGCTGCCATTGGGATAATCTAGCCACCTTTTTTGCCTATCCGAAAGATATTCGTAAGGCAATTTATACCACCAATACAATAGAATCACTGAACAGCGTCATTCGCCATGCTATCAAGAAGCGCAAGGTTTTTCCGACGGGTGATTCGGTGAAAAAGGTGATTCGAACAAGCATCAGAAAAATGGACAATGCCAACCCAAAACTAGAAAAGTGCAATGAGTCGGTTTATTATAGAATTTGGTGACAGAATTCCCTATCATCTTTAACCGGCAAAAACACAAAATGTAGGATAGGGTCTCAAATTATGAAATTTGTGATCTTAATCACACCACTAAATGAAATTTAATTTTTTTTAATTTTTTCCAGGCTTTTCTTTTTTTAATTATGAATTCTCTGATAATTACGTAATTAACCGGATTGTTACTCATTTCATACTATAAGCGATATTCCACTTTCCTTTCGTTTCGCTTCAAATAAAAAGGGTTTTTTACTTTTTTTTATTAAATTATTTTTGTGACCCACCTAACATTTTCATTCTATTCCTTATGATTAAATTTCATAAAATAACGTAATAAAAAGAATGGTCTATCATGAGCCAAGAAATAATCAATACATTACAACGCAGAGAAAAGATCATACATTTGCTTGAGAAAGAAAATACCGTATTAGTAAATAATTTGAGTAAATTGTTCAAAGTTTCAACCGTCACCATCCGTAATGATTTGCGATACTTAGAAAAAAAAGGATGCGCGTTTCGTTCATATGGTGGGGCAATGATCAATAAAGCTTTTGCCCTTGATAAACCACTACTTGATAAAAGTCGTATTAATTCAGACATAAAAAATAAAATTGCCCAAAAAGCCGCTAAGCTGGTCAATAACGGCGATCATATTATTCTTGATTCAGGATCGACTACCGCGTCCATGGTTCCATATTTGCTCCAAAAGAAAAATCTTATTGTATTTACAAATGCCATTAACATAGCTTATGAATTATCAAAGAATACCGAAATTGAGGTCATTGTTGCTGGCGGGAATATTAGAAAAAAAGCGTATTCCATTTCAGGGCCAACCGTTGAACAACAATTGAAGATGTATCACTTTGATAAGCTCTTTTTAGGTGTAGATGGTTTTGATCTAAACGCAGGGATCACCACTCCCAATTTTGGCGAAGCCTCAATTAATCGAATAATGTGCCAAGTATCTGAGCAGATTATTGCTATCACCGATTCTACAAAATTTGGTCGTAAAAGTTTCTGTATGATAGAAAAAATTAATCTTATTAATACATTAATCACTGATTCAAATATAAAACAAGATTATTTAAATCAATTAGATGAATTAGGTATTAACGTCATTATTGCTCATTCATAAATGATTATTGTCTTAACAATACAATTATTTAATAAAAAGGGAATATATTATGCAAAAATATTTAAATTATTCATTAGACTGGTTAGAACAACGTAATGCACAACATACGGCTAAAGAAATTTATCAACAACCACAGATTTGGCGTGAAGTGCTTAAATTAGTTACGCAAAAACAAGTTGAATTACAACAATTTCTACAACCATTACTTAATGATCCTGATTTAGACATCATTTTGACAGGAGCAGGATCATCGGCTTTTGGTGGTGTGGCTCTTGCCCCTTGGCTTCGAGAATGTATTCATCGCAATGTTTTTGCCTATGGCACAACTGAAATTGTGGCAACACCGCTACAATATTTTCGGACAAATAAAAAAACCTTGGTGGTATCGTTCGCTCGTTCAGGGAATAGTCCTGAAAGCGTTGCGGCGGTTAAACTTGCCGATCAATTAGTTCCCGATTGTTATCATCTATTTTTGACCTGCAACCCAAATAGCACGTTAACCGAGTATGCCTCTAAAGCCAATAATAAAAGCCGTATTTTTGAATTAATTATGCCTGAAGGGACAAATGATTTAGGTTTTGCCATGACATCAAGTATTAGCAGTATGATGCTAGCAACGTTATTAATTTTCGGCAATTTTGATGAGAAAAAAGCCCATGATGCGGTAACCAAAATTGCAAATATTAGTGAAGAAAAATTAACAAATTGGCAAACACTTACCAAGCAATTAGCCACAAAATCACATCGCCGTGTTGTTTACGTTGGCAGCGGTTGTTTTACTGGTATCGCTCAAGAATCAGCATTAAAGATCTTAGAACTCACCGCAGGTAAAATAGCCAGTCGATTTGATTCAATATTAGGATTACGTCACGGACCTAAATTTATGGTAGATAAGCAAAGTTTAGTTGTTTGCTTTTTCTCTAATGATACGTATATACATAAGTACGACACCGATCTATTTAATGAGCTTGCAAATGATCATATTGCCACCGATGTATTAGCACTAAGTGGTCAAGAATATAATCACCAGAATATATTATCAGTTGACTGCGATCTTGATGATTGCTGGCTTATCTTCCCTTACCTTATTTTTGCCCAAATGCTTGCTTTTGAGAAATCATTAAGCTGTGGATTAACTCCAGATAACCCTTGTCCAACAGGAGAAGTCAATAGAGTGGTAAAAGGTGTGACTATTTACCCTTTTAATAAAGTTTAAATAGATAGTTATTCAAAATTAATAAACTCAAAAAGGAGCAATGAATATGAGTACACCCAATATTCTTATGACACGTATTGATAATCGTTTAGTTCATGGTCAAGTTGGTGTAACTTGGGTTAATGCACTTGGATCTAATTTATTATTAGTCGCCAATGACAATGCAGCACAAGATCCTGTACAACAAAATTTAATGGATATGGTTATTTCTGAAGGAATTCAAACGCGTTATTTCACCCTTCAAAAAACCATTGATGTTATTGGCAGAGCCGCTACTCACCAAAAAATTTTTATTGTATGTAAAACTCCACAAGATGTTTTAACTTTAGTAAAAGGTGGTGTACCAATTAAATTTGTCAATGTAGGCAATATGCATTTTTCAGAAGGTAAAAAGCAAATACATAAAACCGTATCCGTTGATGACAGTGATATTGCGGCGTTTAAAGAGCTTAATCAATTAGGTGTCACTTGTGAAATTCGTCGCGTACCTGACGAAGTCGGCGAAAAAATCACAGATTTACTCAATTTATCTTAATGAGGGATGCGGTATGTTAATGGATGCATTATTGATTGGCATTCTGGCAGGTATAGCTGGTGTAGATCTATTTGATGGACTCACTCACCTGCACCGGCCGGTGGTAATTGGCCCTTTAGTTGGGCTAATTTTAGGTGATATAAAAACAGGGTTGTTTGTTGGTGGTTCACTAGAACTTGTATGGATGGGAATGGTGCCTTTAGCCGGTGCTCAACCGCCAAATGTAGTTATTGGAGGAATAATTGGCACAACATTTGCTATTTTAACTCACGCTGATCCTAAAATTGCTATTGGTATTGCTGTGCCTTTTGCCATCGCAGTACAAGGCTGTATCACTATTTTATTTACGATCTATTCACCTATGATGCATAAGTGCGATCGTTTTATTGATCAGCTCAATTTCAGAGGTATTGAATGGATTAACTATTTGGGTATGGTTATTTTATTTTGTTTTTATTTTATTGTTGCATTTTTACCTATTTATTTGGGGGCAGATACAGCAACGGCGCTAGTAAAAAAATCACCTCAATGGTTGCTTGATGGACTTAGTGTTGCTGGTGGTATGATGCCTGCTATTGGCTTTGCCATGTTAATGAAAATCATGATTAAGAAAACTTATGTTGCTTATTTCATTCTTGGTTTTCTTGGTGTTACTTACCTTAAACTCCCAATTTTAGCTATTGCATTGGGCGCATTAGCTATCGCGATGATCGATTTCTTTAATTATAACCGAGATAACAGCGACAAAGATAAACCAACAAGTTCAGTGGATTCAATGGAGGTGGAAGATGGGATTTAATGATGATGAGACTAAAATGGCAGCAAAAGCTGAACAACGAATGGAACAAGCATTAGCCACCAGTAAAACAACAGCCGATACTTATTATGACCAAAGTCAAGATGTCACTTTAACTAAAAGTGATATTAATCGTATGGCATTTCGATCACTTGCACTACAGGCTTCATTCAACTATGAACGAATGCAAGCTGGCGGTTGGCTTTTTACTATTTTACCAGCCTTATGTAAGATTCATAAAAACAAGGATGATTTGAAAAACTCTATGCACATGCATATGGAATTTATCAACCTACACCCTTTTGATGCGACCTTTTTATCCGGCTTAGTGTTAGCGATGGAAAGAGGAAAGGAAAATATTTCAACGATCCGAAGTGTTAAGGTTGCTTTAATGGGGCCATTAGGCGGCATTGGTGATGCATTATTTTGGTTAACTTTATTACCAATATGTGCAGGTATTGGCGCATCATTAGCTCTAGATGGCAGTTTGTTTGGTCCTATTATCTTTTTATTATTATTTAATATTGCTCACTTCGGTTTACGTTTTGGACTGGCTCATTACGGTTATCGTGCAGGTACCAGCGCATTACCTTTATTAAAAACCCATACAAAGCGGATTTCACATGCAGCATCCATTGTCGGAATGACTGTCATTGGCGCGCTAATTGCCTCGTATGTACATTTAACAACGCCACTAGAAATCCATATAGGTCAAACGCACATCGCTTTACAAGCTGATGTTTTTGATAAATTAATGCCTAACTTATTACCACTAGGATTTACGCTCATTGTTTATTTCTTGATGCGACGTAATTTTTCCCCAGTTAAATTAATTGGTTTAACCGTTGTAATTGGCGTTTTGGGCAAATTAGTAGACTTTTTATAGAGGAAACATAATGGTCGGAGTAATTTTAACAGGCCACGGTAGCTTTGCTACTGGCCTTTACCAAGCGGCAACCCAAATTGTGGGAACACAAGCACAATTTGATGCGATTGATTTTCCTGATGGTATGAGTAGTGAATCATTTGAACAACAATTAGCCACATCATTAGAACAGTGTAATAAAGGTGACGGTGTTATTTTTTTGACGGATATCGTTGGCGGTACACCGTTTAAAGTCTCTGCAATGCTAAGTTTTCAATTTAAGCATATTGAAGTAATTAGTGGCATTAATATGCCACTTTTACTTGAAATTTTATTACAACGAGATGTATTAGATATACAAACTTTGCGTTTAGAAACCATCAAAAACGCTAAAAATAGTATCAGTAGTCTATGGCATGAACAGCAAAAAAAGTCATCTATCAATAAGGAGTTTGCCGATGGGATATAAAACAATTTATGCCAAACGACTATTAACTTCAACAGGCTGGCTAGAAAATACGGTCATCCGCATTGAAGGTGATAAAATTAGTGATATTAATGTAAGTGATAAGCCGTGCTCAACCGATATTAAAGTATTGCCTGCGCTCATTGATACCCATATCCATGGGGTCATGGGAGCAGATACCATGGATGCGACGCACAACTCATTAAATACAATGAGCTGTTTTTTAGCTAAACATGGTGTTGGTGCTTTTTTAGCAACAACCGTAACTGAAAGTCATGAAAAAATTGAAGCCGCATTAATACAAGTTAAAAACAGTATAAAACAAGGAGTAGATGGCGCAACCTTATTAGGCTCATATTTAGAAGGTCCCTTTTTTACAGCGATCCACAAAGGAGCTCATCCAGAGGAGTTATTACACAACCCCGAACTCACATTAATAAAAAAATGGTTAAAACTATCAGAAGGAACCTTAAAAAGCATTGCTTTATCGCCTGAATATCCTGAGTCACTATCAATAATAAAATGGCTATGCGCCCAAAAAGTTCGTGTTATGCTTGGGCATACTAATGCAGACTATCAAACAACTAAATTGGCACTCTTAGCAGGGGCTAGTGGTGTAGTTCATTGTTATAACGGTATGTCTGGATTAAATCATCGCCAACCGGGTGTTGTTGGGGCTGCTTTGTCCATGAATAATTGCCAAACAGAAATAATCGTAGATGGATATCATGTTCATCCCGCCGCGGTTGCTATCACCCACCATTGTTGTGGTGAAAATCTATTGCTTATCACTGACGCAATGCGAGCAACAGGAATGCCTAATGGTGATTACCATTTAGGAAAATTATTAGTACATAAGCATGATAATGTAGTGCAAACCGAAGCCGGTGGTTTATCAGGTAGTGTTTTAACGTTAGATCGCGCTGTGCATAACTTAGCTAAGTTTACTAATATTTGTTTTGAATCGGCTTGGTTGCATGGTAGCTATTACCCAGCCAAAGCATTAGGAATGGATCACGAGTTAGGCAGTGTTACCCCAAATAAACGCGCTAACTTGGTATTACTTGATAACGAGAATGATTTAATTGCTACCATTGTTAATGGAAATGTCGTTTACAAATCAAAAAAATTCAAGGAACAATATTTATCAGATAGATAATGATTTTGTGTCATATTAAGTAAAATGGCATAAAATAAATTTTTAAAAATTACTTACTAAATGATGTAATAAGTAATGCAATAAGGAACATAAAAGGAACTCATATGAAAAAAACAATATTAAATGCAATGTTAAGTTTTGCATGTATTTTATCATTTCCAACGTATGCAATAGATAATCATGATGACTACACTTTAGAACAAGTGGTTGTTTTTAGCCGCCATGGTTTACGTGCTCCGTTAGCCAGCCCAACGAGTACTCTTGGTAAAATCACCCCCAATCAATGGCCACAATGGGATACCCCTGCCAGTTATTTAACAATCCGTGGCGGCATATTAGAAAACTATTTTGGTCATTATTTTAGTGAATGGTTAACTGATAATAAACTGCTACCTGCTGACAGCTGTCCTAGCGAAAAAGATGTCTATATTTATACTAATAGCCTACAAAGAACTATTGCCACAGGACAATATTTTACCGTTGGAGCCTTCCCTGGTTGTATTTTGCCAATCATACATAAAGAAGAATTAGGTAAAATGGATCCATTGTTTTTTCCTGTAATTAAAGATGATAGCATTGAATTTAAACAAGCAGCTATTACTTCAATTAATAAGAACGCGGATATAAATGGTATTACTGGTTTAAACAAAAATCTAAAAAGCATATATCAAGATATGGCAAATATAATTGATTACCAAAAATCAAAAAATTGCATTACTGATAAACAATGTGATTTTTTTTCCTCACCAACAGAATTGATAATAGAAAAAGGTAAAGAACCAGGTATCACTGGTCCACTGCGTGTAGGTACATCAATTGCCGATGCCTTTATTTTACAATATTATGAAGGAGCACCGTTAAACAACGTTGCTTGGGGTAAAATAAAAGACGAACAACAATTTAAACAACTTGTGACCATTAAAGAAAGCTATAATACCGTGCTATTCGGTTCGCCAGTTATTGCAAAACATGTTGCGGCAAATTTAGTTAATTATATTAATTCGGCTTTTTCTGATAATGATAATAAAGAAACAACCAAATTTACTCTTTTAGTCGGACATGATTCAAACGTTGCTTCGTTATTTTCAGCGATGCAAATCCAGCCTTATCACTTACCGAACCAATTTGAAACAACGCCGATTGGCGGTAAAATTGTATTCCAAAAATGGCGTGATAATCGCAGTGGTGACAAATTGATGAAAATTGAGTATTTTTATCAATCAACTAAACAAATTCGTGATTTATCACCATTAAATCGTAATAATCCACCACAAAAAGTCACGTTGACTATGACAAATTGCCCAACGAATGCAATGGGGTTCTGCTCTTTTTCAACATTTAAACACGTGATGAGTAATATCACTAATTAATTAGTACTATTCATAATAAGCACGTCTTTATTGCTTATTATGAATATAATCAACACATAAGAATATTACCTTTATCAATTTCTATATTATTTTCTAAGTTTTTTTATAAATTATTATTGGTTGATAAATTTTAACCAGCAGTATCAACTACTGGTTATGAATTTATAAAAAGGCTACCTAAATCAAAAAATAATTATTTTAGATTTCATACTATAATTTGCCTTCGCTACCACAAATGCGGATTTTATCTGCGACAATTTTTTTCATTGCGGTTTTTGCTGGTTGCATGTAATGCCTTGGATCATTGGCATCAGGATGTTGTTTAAAATCTTGTTTTAAAGCATCTGAAAAAGCAATTTTTAATTCTGTTGCTACATTAACTTTACAAATTCCTAATGAAATTGACTGTTTCACCATCTGCTCAGGTATGCCAGAAGCGCCATGTAAAACCAATGGAATATCGACTTTATCACGAATTTTTGCTAAACGATCAAAATCCAGTTTAGGTTCGCCTTTATATAAGCCATGAGCAGAACCAATGGCGACCGCTAAAGAATCAATCTTTGTTCTCTCAACATACTCTTTGGCCGCATCGGGATCAGTAAAAGCACTGTCTTTAGCATCAACAATAAGATCGTCTTCTTGCCCGCCTAATCGACCCAATTCTGCTTCAACACTCGCATTGTATTTGTGGCTAAAAGCAACCATTTTGCTAACAATATCAATATTTTCTTCAAATGGATAATGAGAAGCATCAATCATAATAGATCGAATTCCTGCCTCTATTTTGGTTTGAATATCATTGATATCTTCATGATGATCTAAATGTAAAGCAAAAGGAAAATGATTAATGCTTGCCGCCGTTTTACAAATGCTAATTAAATAATTTATTCCTGCATAACTATAAGTTCCAGATGTTGCAGCAAGTATCACCGGTGATTGCATCTCTTTAGCTGTATCAATTACAACTTGAATAGTTTCAAGATTGTGTATATTAAATGCAGGTACTGCATAACATTCACGTTGAGCCTTTTTTAACATTTCTTGACTTGAAATAAGATACATAATTTACTCCTTAAATAATCTATTTATTTTTCAATGATATGTATAACATTAACTTGACGGTAATAATGGTCATAGTTAGCCATATTGACAAAGCCGGTTTGCGGTTCCATTGTATTTAGCATTCCCATCGTCATTGCACGTTTAAGCATAACCTCTACAGTTTCATTTTCATGAATACTGGCAGCAAGTCCGGCTAATGTGACATCACCAGATCCAACTGGGTTAACCACAGTTATTTTAGGAATTGAAACTTGGTAATATTGATTGTGGCAGCGAGCAAAAGCGCCGTTTTGGCCTAGTGACAAAATAACAAAAGGAATGTCATTAAGTAATGGATGGTGCAGGGCTTTTATTAATGAGCTTGTATCATTTTCATCAATATCCATTTGAATAATTTGTTTTAGCTCATCTTTATTTGGTTTAATTAAGTAAGGTTTATCTTTTGATTTCAATACAGCAATTAACGTCTTACCTGAGCAATCAAGCAAAACAGGAATTTGATGCTTATTCGCTTTTTCAGTTAATTGGGTATAAAAATCGACGGGAAAACCTTGTGGTAATGACCCTGAAATAGTGATAACCGTCGATTGACTTAGTAATTTTTGATAGTGTCTCAAAAAAATATCGACATCGTGGTTATCTAATACCGGCCCTGATTCTAAGATTTCCGTTTGATATCCTTCATGTAAAATTGCAATACAGTTTCTTGACTCGTGTTGGGTAACATAAAAGTTATAATTAATATTATCGTTATCTAATTGCTTTTGAATATATTCCCCTGTTGTTCCACCAAGAATACCTGATGCAAGAACAGGAATTCCTGAATATTTTATGCCACGAGTAACGTTAAGTCCTTTCCCTCCTGCGGTTTTTTTTACCTCTGCAACTCGATTAATATCGTTAATAATTAATTTATTTAATGGGTACGATATATCCACTGAAGGGTTCATCGTAATT
The DNA here is from genome assembly GCF_001690825.1 of Gilliamella sp. Fer1-1. Lineage (NCBI taxonomy): Bacteria > Pseudomonadati > Pseudomonadota > Gammaproteobacteria > Orbales > Orbaceae > Gilliamella > Gilliamella sp. Fer1-1. The sequence continues at coordinate 38,830 of NZ_LZGX01000051.1, read as the reverse complement.
GTTAATATCATATTCTCACCTACGCATTAATAACGTTGGGAGAAATAACAAACTTAAATACCCGAAATCATTAAACCGACTTTACTAAAAAGAAAAAAATCACGCGTTTCTTTTATCAAACCTAAATAAGCAATCGTCTTTGGTTTTATGATAGGTTAAGTATATTTTAAAGAAAGTACACTATTGTAAACACAAATATTAAACCGCTATAAAACTAATACCCTTTGCCTCAAATTCATGCTTACAGCTATCGTCAACCTCATTGTCCGTAATGATTGTATTAAGTTGGCTAAGTGGTAACACCACGTTTATACCATTGCGCCCAAATTTTGATGAATCCAAAACAGCAACCACATTTTTGGCGGCATGAGCCATAATACTACTAATAGTGTAACCTTCATTAAAGGTTGTTATTCCTCTTTTTGCATCAATTCCATCCGCACCAACAAATAAAATATCAGCAGAAATGCCATCCAACGATTGCTCAGCAATTTTTCCATGAAAAGAACGAGTCTTGTGCCTAAGCGTACCACCACACATAAATAACATAATGTCACTATTGTCGGATAATATAAATGCTGAGGTAAGACTATTGGTAATAACCGTAATATGCTTCAATTTCACAAGCTCTTCAGCTATCAACATGGTGGTACTACCACTATCTAAAATAATGGTATCACCCTCTTTAACATATTTAACCGCTTCAATTGCAATACGCTTTTTAGCTTCTATAAACCGCTGATAACGTTCTTCTAATTGCAGCTCTTTAAATGATCTTGTATCACTGTTATTAATGATTTTGGTTGCACCACCATGAAAGCGTGTTAGTTCTCCTTGTTTTTCTAACAATCTAAGATCAGTTCTAGTTGTTACTTCTGAAACATTAAATTGTTCTGATAAATCACAAACTAACACAGTTCCTTTTATATTAAGGAGCTCTACTATTTGTTGACGTCTTTCACTTGCATTCATAATATTTCCTTTTTCGAAAATTTTTTAGCAGTGTATAACAAACAAAATCAAAAAATAAGTTTTCATTTTTAATAACTGACTAAATCAAATAACTAAATGCAATTTAATAAAATTTTGCCATTCATAGAACGTCCATTTAAAGCGCTAATTTGTCTAATAAATGACTCAAAATCACCAACACTCGCAATAAGTTCATTAAGTTTGATTTTTCCATCTATAAAATACTGGCTAACTAGCTCCCATTCTTTCCCTGGCCATGGAGCAGAATAATTCATCCAACTACCTAACATTTGTAATTCTTTCCGTAAAATAAGCCCAAATGTTTTTTCTGAAAGAGTAATATCATTATGAAGTGTACCAATCAAACCAACCTTTGCTCTTGGGCCTGCAATTTCAATAGCCAATCTGACCGTAATCGGGGAACCAGCTGTTTCTAATACAATTTGATCAAAGCGAGATGTAGATAAAGCCTGATGAATTTCTTCGGTAGTAAGGTCTTTAGAATTATAAATAGCATCTGCACCTAATTGTTTTGCAAGATTGAGCCGTTCATCATTGATATCTAACACGGCTATTGATTTCGCGCCCATTGCTTTTGCACATTGCATAGCAAGTAGCCCTATGGTTCCGCCGCCAACAATCACGACATTTTTTCCTTGGCATCCCTTTGCCAATAATAATGCATGCATTCCAACCGTCATTGGTTCAAAAAAAGCGCCCTCAAGCAGACTGATTCCTTTCGGTAATTTGAATGCGTTTTTCTTATCTAATACAACATATTCAGCAAAACCGCCTGTTATCCTTGAGCCAACAAAAGTATAATTTTTACAAAGTGAGTAGTAATGCTTTTGGCATTCATCACATTTAAAACAGGGTAATAATGGCACGCAAGAGATTAAATCACCAACTTCAAACTCGGTTACACCACTTCCTATTTCTACAATTGTGCCACTGAATTCATGCCCAAGCGTAATTGGATAAAAATGAGCGCCATGATGAAATATTCGTGGAATATCTGAACCACATAAGCCACAATAAGCAACTTTTACTAAAATTTGTTCTGAAGACGTTATTTTGGGGATTTCAATATTTTGTATTAATAAGGCTCCCTCTTCATTAACAACAACCGCTTTCATATTATTTTCCTTTATTGGCAATAAAATTATATTGAGGTGTAGCTTTTACTAGCTTTTTAGTGAAATCATTTTACTTATCTTGATAATTTTTATTTGAATTTATCTGTTTAAGCTATTTATTGAACTTTGGACAATAATTTGTTTTTTGCACGTTTCCATGTCAAAAATAAGCAAAATAAATAAAATATTCCAATAACTGCTAGCCCAATAGGTTGTTTCAAATTAACCAACTGAACCATAATGTAAGTAATCGGCGAGCCACCTTGATCCATTGCGGCGACCGAAACCCCATTATCTGCAGTAACAGTGCCAGCATTAATGGCTAGTTGAGTTGTCAATGGAATCATTTGTGTGGAAATCCAGAGTGTGATAGCAATAATGATTGAGCCTGACACAATAATTCTAAATAAATTACCTTGATGAACAGCAACTCCCATCGCGATAAAAAATCCAATTGTTGCCAAATCACCAAATGGTAAAACTTCGTTACCCGGCAAAATAATGGCAATGAAAATACTTAAAGGAATAAAAATTAAGCTAGCCGATACTACGGTTGAGTGGCCTAATAGCAGTGCGGGATCCAAACCAATTAAAAAATCTTGCCCACCAAATTTTGATTGTAAATGTTTACGGGCTTGTTTAGATATTGGCGTTAAACCATCCATAATAGGTTTAATCACTCGAGGCATTAATAACATTACCGCCGCAGTTTGAATAGCTAACTGCAATATTTCTTTTACGCCATATCCTGCTAGTAATCCTAAAATAATTCCCATAAATAAGCCTACTGTCACTGGCTCACCAAATGCACCAAACCGTTTTTGTATATCCACCGCATTAAAATTAATCTTATTAACGCCTGGAATCTTTTCAATGAATGCGTCAACAAAAACCGCAATTGGACCACAATAAGCCGATGTGCCATGAGGGACTGCAATACCATCAAGTTCAAAAAAATCTTTGGTATCTTTAGCAAACCAATCACCAAGTTTATAAGCAATAATGGCATGAACGATAACGCCAAGAATACCAAGCCAATAAGAGCCTGTAGCAATATAAACAAGTGCACCAGAAAATGTCATGTGCCATATATTCCAAATGTCCACATTAACGACTCGAGTTAATTTTAAAATTAACATAACAATATTTACTACAATTGCGATAGGAATGGCAACTAAAGCGATTTGTGATGCCCAAGTCATTGGCGCTGCACCTGGCCATCCTACATCAATAACATTTAAACTAATATCAAATCGTTCAGCCATCGCTTTAGCGGCTGGCCCAACCGAGCTAGTTAGCAATCCGACAACTAAGCCGATACCAACAAAACCAATACCTATATGAATACCCGCTTTTAAGGCATCACCCACTTTCATTCTTAATACCAAAGAAAAAAGAATTATTACAATGGGTAACATTACCGATGGACCAAGATCCAAAATATACTGCATAATTTCAGTAAACATAGATTTACCCCTTTAAAATAAGTAATATTTTTTCTTTTAGTTGATCAATACCTACACCAGAGACAAAAGGCATACCGTGCACAATTGGAATATCACCAAAATCTTGATCCATTTTGGCCGTAGTACAAATCAAATCAACATCATCGATAAAGGTATTAATTTCATTAATACGGCATTGAATAAGATCTAGTTGAATGTTATTTTCGTTACATAATTCTTTTATCTCTTCTGCCGCCAAAGTTGATGTTGCAACAGCACCACCACATGCAACAATAATCTTCTTTTTCATAATGCCTCCAAACTTATTGATTAAATATCACGTTATTAAAACGAACCACTATTTCATTTTGTGGAGCGTTTAATAAAAATTGATAAAATTCTTTATTTTGTAAATTTGAGAAAAGTGCTTTTAATAGTTCAATTTGATCTTTTGGCGAAGTGACAACAAGTGAAATAATCAATGACACATCAACGGTACTATCATCATCAGCCCGGTTAAATTCAACTGGTAGCTGGGTACGAAGAATAAAAATAGCTGGAGAGTTAGCATGCTCTGCTTCACAATGAGGGATGGCAACAGCATAATTATCAAAAGCTATCCCTGTTGGAAATAACGCTTCCCTTTCAAGTAATGCTTTTAAGTGACTTTGTTTAACAAGATTCTTTTGTTGTAATTGCTCACTAATATAAGTTAATGCTGCTAATTGATTATCAAATGTAAGGTTGTCTTCGAAAAGAAGCTGACATTTATTCATATTTGATCTCCATTATTGTTTTATCCACTAAGTTTTTAGTTTAACTTTCGAAAACAAAACTATAATGAAAGATTAATTACTTTCGAAAATAAAATCAAACAAAGAAATTTATTTTTGTGATCGAAATCAATTTATTAAAATAACGTTTAACCAATAAACAACTTTCTAGTTAAAAATTAAAACCCGATCCAGATCACAAAAAAACTTTTTTAAATTGTAAAAGAGTATTAACTTGTACAGGTTACCCATATAGAAATAAAGAATTTACTCTAGCTAAAAAAGTAAACACGTCTTTGTATTAATGGTGTGTCAGAGTGTGGTAAATCAGTGGTAGCCAAATAGTACTACTTTAGGGAATAGTTTTTTAGGGAATAGTTTCAATCGCATGAGGCATTAAATAATATGACACCGATCTAATATAAAACGTTAAAACAGGCTGCCTAATTTTCTACGCGAGTTGTGTGCTAAGTTTGGGGTATTTACACTGCATTACAATACTTTCAGGTACTATGATCCGGATATAGATAGATTTACTCAGCCGGATCTGGTAGGTTTAGCTGGCAGTATTAATCTTTATCAGTATGCGCCTATTGGATTGAGTTGATCCGTGGAAATTGAGTTGTTTCAAAATTCATTCGTGAATAAAAGAAAGTAATAAACTTTTTTAAAAAGCTGAGATTATAGGAAAATCGCATCAATCAAGTATCGTTCATTTAACAAAAAAACTTCTTTTAAAGAATAAAAAAATCAGACTGTCGCACCAAAACCCATAGGTCATGGATTTTCTGAAACTAGAGTTCGATATGGGCACGTGTTTATTTCAGAGAAATAAATGATAGTATAATTGAAATATTAGTAAATCTAATAAGGCTAATCAGCAAATAATTATCAATGAAGTTTTAAAAGTATTTGGTAAAGGAACTTAAGTATTATGAATATTAAAATTTTAAACTATGATCGGGATCTTAATCAGGTCAATGATAATGTTGATGTTGAAGTTTTTTTAGACAATGGAAAGCGGTATGCTGCAACATTTTTCACTATCGAAAATATAATTTCTATTTTGAATAAGTATAAAGAGACAAAAGAGTGTTGTAATGGCTTATATTTTTGGGCATCAGATATGATTATTGTTGAGAGTTTAAATGATAAAGTAATAAATAAAACGATACAGGATTTGATAAAAAACGAAGAATTTCATCATGTTTTCTCATTATTAGAGTAATTAATCAATGTAGAAAAGATCGTACATCTAAATTTTCATCGCTTTTATTTCTTTGCTACCTATATTGTAGAAAATCAGCTATTAGTTATGAAGTATAATGATACAAAAATAGTACAGGTATCGATACAATATAATTCATACTATCAAGGTTATAATTTAGACAAGTAACCAGTTTACATTACAATACTTTCAGGTACTATCATCCAGATACAGGAAGATTTACTCAGCCAGACCCGATTGAGCTGCTAGTGGGTTTAATCTGTCCAGTATGCGCCTAATGAGTTGACTTGAGCCGATCATTTAGGGCTGAATGCTCACCATGTAAGGCAAAAAGCAATTAGGCAAAATCTTGTAAAAGGGTATTATCCCTGCTATTTTAGTTCCCAAAGTTGAACATGAGTTCCTTACAGATGAAGTTGGAATTGTTACACGCAGTAAAATTAACTCTATAACAGAAAAACCATTTAGTCATGCTAGAGAATTATTAGCTAGAGGTATACGTGAACTAAGAAAGGGTTACCCACAAATACCCAATAGTGCTTTTCAGAAATTAATTGCCAAAAATAAAGAAATGTATCCAGAAATGAGAAAACTAAAACCTAATGGAAAAAGAGGTTGTTAAATGAATAAAATAGGAAAAGATGAATTAATCGTCAACTCAATTTTAGATGAGCTCTTAAATGACAGGCTTGAATATTATAAAAATAATTTAAGTAATTCAAGTGAACCTATAAACAGCGATGATCCTTATGCAAGAGCAAGGAGTATTATCGCAAAGCTATCAGATAAAGACCAAGAAAAAATTTTTAATTTTCTGCGTATAGTAATGATAGATACAATGTCAACAATTTTTGGCACCATAGATGGTTCACGTTTTCCTCCTAATATTAGTGGTGATTTCATTCTTGAGTATGATGGAGATGAAATACAAGGTTCATTGCAAGATGAGTTAATTGCCAAAGCAGAAGAGATTGGTGTCTATGATTAATGAATTAATCATTAAAAGTAAAAATTTTTTTTACGACACCCCAACCTGCGGTAGACAAAAAAACACAACAAACAGAGATAGACCGATTACCGTGATGATTGCACCAAACAGAATTGAAACGATTGCCATCAAAGATACTGAGAAATCCTGCTATACAATGATGCGCCAACCTATTAGCAGGATCGAAAGCGTGTTCCTAAAAAAAGAGGTCGATGCTAATTATGGCTAAACGTGTTGTTTGGAAGAAAAATGATCTAGTCAATATCCAATTACGTGATAATTTATACACAATTGGACAGATGCTAACCAGCCCTGAAATGCGCTTTTATGATATTTTCAATTCAGATGGTGCATGGCAGAATTTAGATTTAAATAAAATAGAACCCTTGTTCAGCGTTTTTGTTGGGAATGTGATTAATAAGTCGTTAATTCAAGGGAAAATAAAATCCACTACAGTAATACCCAGCTCAAAGCCTAACGAAAGATATTGGATTAAACCCTATACAATTTTAGATTATGGGCACTACAAAGGTGATAGATTTAATTTTCATTTTTTAGGAGGAAAACTAATAGACCTTGTTCCTGATGCCGATGGCATTTTAAGTACAACTAGAGCACCAATTATCAAAGAAGATTTAACGCTGCCACAGGATCGAAAGCTTATTGAACAATATGAACTGACTAATATGTGGGGGGATGTAGATTTACGAGACCGCCTCTGTCGCTATTTTGATACAGGTATTAACCGTGATGATCTGAAGTTTGAAGTATTCCCTGATTTATGGGATGACAGAGAAAAATTACGTCCCCTGACACGCCGCCTACCAGAACCGCTTCGTTAAGCAGATAATCAAAAGAAAACGGAATTACCCTTTTTTATTTAACTGAATGATTATCAAAAAAACAAGGATAAAGAAACCAAAACCCCAACATAATTCCCCCCCTTTTACTTTTATCATAGAGAATTTTCTACTTTTTTGCTGCACTATTTTAGGGGGTAGTTACAATTGTTTTAACTATTTCTAAAAACAGATCTCTTTTTTCATTACGAATCTTTGGGTTCCATACCATAGCAATATCCCACCCTGGTTGTTCAAATTCAGGGATAATGAGTTTAACGCCTTTCGGTAAAAAATGACGGACACTTGCCGGAACAAAGGCAACCCCATTTTTACCTGCAATTAACGCTAAAAGAGACGAAAGGTCACTGGTGGCTGATACGGGATTTGAAAATATATTCATATGGTCAAGCATCATTTTAGTTTGTTCAGCCAAACAAGGTGCTAAGTTTGGCTTTATGTGCAATAAAGAGTGTGTTTCGATTACATAATTAAGATTAGAGGAATTAACTTCAACGTCAGCCGGCACAGCAAGAACGATCCGTTCCTTAGATAGAATTATTGAATTTAGAGAATCGTGTACCGGCATTCGAGCAAAGGCAATATCCAATTCACCTTGCATCAACATCTTAATTTGAGTACTAGATGGAATTTGTCTGGTAATAACTTCATATTCAGGATATTTATCCGAAAAGGCATGAATCCACTTAGGTACATTTTGGAATGAAGAAATACCAAATCCAATTAATATATAGTTATGTGCATTCTTCTTAATATTACTGGCTGTGATCAAAAAATGATTGTGGTATTTTAAAAGTATTTGCGCTTCGAGAAATATTTTTTCTCCAATATATGTTAATTTTGCTCCATTACGACCTCTAATAAAAAGTTTCATTTCAATAATTCTTTCTAAAGCTTGAATTTGTTTTGTCAATGCAGGTTGAGTTATAAACAAAGCTTCAGCTGCGAGGCGGTAACTTTTAGTTTCAGCCAGTGTTATAAATGCTTTAAGCAGTCGGATGTCGATATTCATATCCATTCCAAATGTTTATCAATGACTGATTTTTTTTTCATTATACACAACTTCCTCAAATGTTTATATTTAAGAAAGATCAATTTTACATGGAGATAGACGTCATGCCCAAAGTAGCGGTGTTAACTAATGATTTGCAATATGAATTTACCTACAAAATATCAAAATCACCTGAAGAACTGGAAGAAAAACTTACTAAATTTAATGAATTTTTAAACGGTATCCGGAATCTAAATCATCAAGTTATACATTTACAGTTGATTAATGATCCCAATGATCCAGCAGTGCAAAAAAGATATAAAAATCGAGAAGGTGGTATTCCAGCTTTAGCCGGAAGACCAGAAAATCAGATATTGAAGACAATAAGTCATCCTTCAGATATTGTTGTAGTAAAAGGACGAGATACTGGTTTTTACAACAATGACCTTGATGGTATTCTAAAAAAACTTGGTGTTAATTCAGTGATTGTTACAGGCTTGCAAACTCATGTTTGTGTTCAAACAACGGCAGCTGATGCTTATTTTAGAGGGTACAATGTATGGGTTCCAAGTGATGGCGTTTTTGCTCCTTCCATAGATGATACCAATCGTGCTTTAGAATGGCTGGCAAATTATTGCGCGACAGTAGCTTCCTCTTCTGAAATTTTAGCTCTTCTAGAGAAGCAAGATGATTTGCTGGAACGCAGTTAATGGAGCTAAAAATGAGCATTAGATCATTTAGAAAAAACTGATTTAAAACCATACAGCCATAAATTAGTACCAACTAATGATGGTGGAATTTCATTAGGGCAAATAGTTGTTGCTGAATCTATTTTAAACTCAAAAGGATAAAAAATTATGAGTAATGCAATAGAAAAAATTTCCGGTGTTTTATTTGATATGGATGGTGTACTTATCGACTCCAATACTGTTATTGAAAGAGCCTGGATTGAAGCCGGCGCTTTATACGGAATCAAAGTTACTGATAGTGATATAGTAAATCATATTCACGGCCAACCAGGACCGCACACAATAAAGGCGCTTTTTGACCACCTTCCAATAGATGACCAAAAAAAAGTACAGGCCTATATTATTCATGCTGAAAATACTGCTGACTATGATTCTATTCCCGGCGTTGCGCAGTTAATATTAGCTTTGTCAGCTGCAAAAATAAGAGTAGGAATAGTGACGAGTGGCTGGCGAGAAAAAATTGACAGGATCATGGATATGCTTCAGATTAAAGACTGTATTTCCGTGATTGTAGAGCGTGATGATGTGTCTCGTGGTAAACCATTCCCTGATCCGTATATTTTAGGTGCGAAACGTTTAATGCTACCTCCCAATAAAACACTGGTATTTGAGGACTCAATTAGTGGCGTTACCTCTGCTGTTGAAGCCGGTGCATATTGCGTAGGTATCGGAGAAACAATACTTATCAAGCATGGTGCTAAAACTGCAATAGCTAATTTTTTGGAAGTTAAAGTAAATAAACAAGATAATGGCGATTACAGTATCTCGTTGGATCGCGATCATGAAGTTTTTATAGAGAATTGATAAAGGAAATAAAAATAGAATCAAAAGCAAGATGTGCTGTTACTGTATTATTTTACAATGGATTTATAACTGGCGCTTGGGCGATTCAAATTGCATAATTTGCACCACGTTTTAATGTCACGGACCAAGTAATTGGTTATTTTGTTCTTACTTTTGGTCTTGGCGCATTATTTATGATGCCTATATCCGGGATATTAATGTCTAAATTTGGGTCTCGTCAAATTGGGCAAATTTCGGTATTATTTGCACTATTAGTTAGAGATATACGTTAGCTAAAAAGAGTTTACCCACAAATACCCAATAGCGCTTTTCAGAAATTAATCGCCAAAAATAAAGAAATGTATCCAGAAATGAGAAAACTAAAACCTAATGGAAAAGGAGGTTGTTAAATGAATAAAATAGGAAAAGATGAATTAGTAGTTACCTCACTTTTATCTATGCTTTTGGATGATACACTTGAATATTATAAAATTCATTTAAGTGATCCGAGTAAATCCACAAACGATAATGATCCTTATGCAAGAGCAAGAAGTATCATCACAAAGCTATCAGATAAAGACCAAGAAAAGATTTTTAATTTTCTGCGTATAGTAATGATAGATACAATGTCTACGATTTTTGGCACCATCGATGGTTCATGTTTTCCTCCTAATATTAGTGGTGATTTCATGCTTGAGTATGATGGAGATGAAATACAAGGTTCATTGCAAGATGAGTTAATTGCCAAAGCGGAAGAGATTGGTGTCTACGATTAATGAATTAATCATTTTCCCCAGATCTGCTAGTAGGCGAAAAACACAACAAACAGGGACCGATTACTGTGATGATTGCACCAACAGAATTGAAGCTATTGCCATCAAAGATACTGAGAAATCCTGCTATACGATGATGCGCCAACCTATTAGCGGGATCGAAAGCCTGTTCCTAAAAAAAGAGGTCGATGCTAATTATGGCTAAACGTGTTGTTTGGAAGAAAAATGATCTAGTCAATATCCAATTACGTGATAATTTATACACAATTGGACAGATGCTAACCAGCCCTGAAATGCGCTTTTATGATATATTCAATTCAGATGGTGCATGGCAGAATTTAGATTTAAATAAAATAGAACCCTTGTTCAGCGTTTTTGTTGGGAATGTGATTAATAAGTCGTTAATTCAAGGGAAAATAAAATCCACTACAGTAATACCCAGTTCAAAGCCTAATGAAAGATATTGGATTGATGCCTATACTATTTTGGATGGAGATCATTACAAAGGTGATAGATTTAATTTTCATTTTTTAGGAGGAAAATTAATAGATCTTGTTCCTGATGCTAACGGCATTTTAAGTACAACTAGAGCACCAATTATCAAAGAAGATTTAACGCTGCCACAAGATAGAAAGCTTATTGAACAATATGAACTGACTAATATGTGGGGTGATGTAGATTTACGAGACCGCCTCTGTCGCTATTTTGATACAGGTATTAACCGTGATGATCTGAAGTTTGAAGTATTCCCTGGTTTATGGGATGACAGAGAAAAATTGCGTCCCCTGACACGCCGCCTACCAGAACCGCTTCGTTAAACAGATAATCAAAAGAAAACGAAATTTGATCCTCACCAAAATCTTAGACAATACTTGCCTCTATAGAGGCGTTATTAAAGTAATACGGCTTTTTATATTGCTTAGGCGATATCCAACCATGAGCTGAATGTCAGCGAACTTGAGTGAAGTAGATCTCAATATATTCAAATAGTGCTTTATTGGCTTACCTCGTATTTTGTCATCCACATCATGAATCATGTTATTTTTTAAACGTATGGAAAAAACTTTCAGCAACAGCATTATCCCAACAATTGCCAGCTCGGCTCATACTTTGGCTCAACCTATGTTGTAACACTAACCGCTTAAAATTCACACGGCAATATTGGCTTTATCAAGCACTAGGTAGTAATATCCCTTTAAGAAATTGACGACAAAATAAGACATTTTAAGTGTGTTACAAACTAAATGCCTATCAATATGCGAACTTGTTTGCTGTCCAATTACTTTTCGAGCAAATTAATCATTATCTAAAGGTACAATCAACGATTTAATGCATTGGACAGCAATCATGAAATAGGCTTGTAACAAAAGGAGTAATGTTATTATTTTTCATCATTTTATAAAATAAAAACTTCAATAAAATCAATGGCTTTTCTGACTGATTTTTATCATGCCCAGCTAACCTTTCTTTCTGATATATCATAGCCGTTGACGCTGATATCATGTACTAAGCTTGTTGCACCTAAACGGGCTTTATGCTGCCAATAAAGCGCTTTGATATTATCAAACAACTTCCATTAATTTAAGCTCGCATTTTAGCCAAGCATAATAATCTGGTACCCTCACGTTCAACTGACGACTAACTGGCGATACCCGATACGATAATAAATATTGCTTCATATATTGGTACTTCACCAACTTGGGTTGTTGATGAAATACACATGCGACTTTTTAGAATTTAATTGGTCTTTTTTAGTGCTTTGTTTTCCTATTCTAGCGTAATAATTTTTTACTACTCACTAGTTAGTTCACGTTTACTGGTTTTGTTAGGGCTAAGCGGCCTACCCCATTTATTCAGTGTTGATTTGCCTATTTCTAACTGGCTTGTGATTTCAGCTAATGAAAGATGGGGATTAGATAAAGCATAATCGACTGCTTGTTGTTTGCATTCTGCACTAAATTTTTAGTGCCACAATGTGTTCTCTTGTGATTGTAAGTTATATCATAACGGTAACATTTGTCCATTTTTTAGCGAGGATCATACCTGTTTTGTTGAATTAGAGATTATTATCTAACTCGATTATATATCCATCTGTTTTTGTTTCAGTTACATCAATGTTTCAAAATGAACAATAGATAAAAAATAATTTTATCTATTTAACATTAATTCGTTTTCTTACATTTATTTTGCTTATTCTGTTTATTCAAATCAAACAATATAGTTTTTATTATTTTCTATCATGTTTTGACGTGTCATTAAGATGATAAATGCTAATTATGAATGGAAATAAACAATAAACTAATATAACCATAATTTTGTTATTTCCATTTTTTCCTTTTTATGTATCTACGTGGTGTTTCAAGAAAGCTAATAAAAAATACATACAATATAAAAATAAAAACAGCCAACCAGAAAAAAATAATATTTGAAAAAAAGCCTTCTCCAGACTGACTCATCATTAATAAGCTATATAAAAAAATAAAATAAAAATAAAAAAGAGCCCAACGTCGTTTACGATTTAACGTTTTATCATTAGCATAGTCCGTTGCAATATATCCCGAAAAATAGTACCGAATAAAGAATCCAACGATAGATAAAAAATAATAACTTATACAGACTAAAATACTCATGCACATCGACCTTATTTTATAATATTACCCTCTCTATCTTTTCGATATGTTGAACCATCACGGCTTTCACAACTATAATAATCGGGTGCATTATCATTACCTATTGTGATTATCAATGAACAATTCGCCAAGTATTAATGATTGTTTTCTATCATCAGCAAATTTTATTATATCAAATTGATGATTAATTAGTGTTAGCCTAATATTTACAGCTTGTAACTATAAAGTAACTTACTATGTTAATTAAAATAATAATAAATATTAAAAGGTTGTGTGAAAAAATTATTTAGGTTATTTCAGTATAATGATGCTTATACCTAGCCTTGTCGCAACTCTTTCCTCTATTCTCTATTCAAAATACCTGTTTTGTTGAATTAGAGATATTATCTAACTAGATTATATATCCATCTGTTTTTGTTTCAGTTACATTAATGTTTCAAAATGAACAATAGATAAAAAATAATTTTATCTATTTAACATTAATTCGTTTTCTTACATTTATTTTGCTTATTCTGTTTATTCAAATCAAACAATATAGTTTTTATTATTTTCTATCATGTGTTGACGTGTCATTAATATGATAAATGCTAATTATGAATAGAAATAAACAATAAACTAATATAACCATAATTTTATTATTTCCATTTTTTCTTTTTTTTATAGCGAGGAGGACAGACGAGAAAACCGCCAGAAAAAACAGAAAAAAGATAAATAAAACCAGCCAACCAGAAAAAAATAACATGAGAGAAAATACCTTCTCCAAGCCCCCTCATCATTAACTGGCTAAATAAAATAATAAAAAAATAAAACAAAATAGCCCAACGTCGTTTACGATTTAACGTTTTATTATTAGCATAGTCCGTTGCAATATATCCCGAAAAATAGTACCGAATAAAGAATCCAACGATAGATAAAAAATAATAACTTATACAGACTAAAATACTCATGCACATCGACCTTATTTTATAATATTACCATCTCTATCTTTTCGATATGTTGAACCATCACTGCTTTCACAGCTATAATAATCGGGTGCATTATCATTACCTATTGTGATTATCAATGAACAGTTCTCAACAATTTGTCCAACATTAATAATTGTTTCAGGCTCTTTAACAACCATACTTACTTGTTTGCTATCTTTATTAAGTATAAAAGCGTTTATTGATTTTTTAGATAAATCATATAAAGCATTTACATCAATCATTGCTTCCAGAAATAATAATTCTTTTCTCATTTGTTTATAAGCACTTTCTAAATCACTGCGGCCATATCTAAAGAGTTTAAATGTCGGATCACCCAATTTATTAAATTTTTTCGGCACTAATTTAAAGAGATTTCCTACTGACATCGTTAAATCTAAACTATCATAAGCTATATCGCCAATTGAAGGATCAAAACCTAAAGCCTTGGCTGCATATTGATACCCACTTCTTAAAGGTCCATCAACGTCCATACTTCTGTTGCCGTCATCAATTTCGTTCATAACACCATTAACAATGCCAGCGGTTCCTTCATATATTCCATTTCCTCCATGCGCTATCATAGGAGCTCCAATAAGACATGACCATCCCGCAGAACAAAGTGCTAACCCAGTTTGAATCATTCCTACACCACCAAAAATAGACAAACCATTTTTCACCCATACAAGACTTTGTTCCCACAAATTATTTTCTTCAGTCTTTATTTTCTTTGCACCCTCCTCATAACTCATCTCACCATTTTCTACTTTATCAACGATATTCATAGCAAAGTGATCTACATCATCAATAAAAGCTTGTTTTATTTCACTGTAATAAAGGTGTTTTTCGCATACTTCGTGGGCGCAGTCCATTAAGCGTTTGGCGTCCAATCGAATTTTTGATGTGTCGTCACTCATTTCAAGTGATGAGTCACTTTGCGTATACATTAGATTTTGAAAGATAGGTAATGAGGTTTCTGGAGAGGTAGGTATTTTAAAACTTGCGCTTTTTGCTGATGAAGAGCTTGCAATATTCACATAAGCAAAGCTTTTAGTGGCGATAACTCGATTATTTCCTATTGGGCATCCACAAGCGACAATGCAACCATCATAGGCAGCCGGTTTACCATCTACAATACAATCATATGTTCCTTCAATAATGGAACCATATCCTTTTGTACATTTAGGACAACTTGCGTAATCGCCTAAGCATGCGATACTTTGACCTTGAGAAAAACCACTATTTGATGCAGAAATCACTTTACCACCAGTTGTCGTATCATCGCCCAATATGGCTAATAATTTATTCATCCCTTTTTCCTTTTTCTACTAAACAAATTTAATCGCTAAAATTTATCAATATAATCTATATAAAATTAAGCTTACTATTAAATATCGTTTTCTGATTAAAAAAAATTGAATAAAAAACTGATAACTGTTGTGATAATTTTTCGTTTATACCTATTACAACGTCATTAAAAGTTATAATGACATAACTTTAAAAAATTATGGTTTATGACTGCGTTGTTCTCGCTCAATCGCACGATAACCAATGTCTTTACGATAAAAACAGCCATGCCAGTAAATATCTTTTATTTGCTCATACGCTCGTTGCTGCGCTTCAAGTACGGTATTGCCCAAGGCAGTAACACACAGTACTCGCCCACCATTGGTATATACTCGACCTTTTTCTAAACTGGTTCCTGCATGGAAAATTTTGCAATTATCGGTTGCCTTTGTGGGGAGTCCAAGAATCACATCTTGCGTATTATATTTGCCCGGATAACCGCCTGCAGCTAGCACTACACCTAAGGCTGATCTTGAATCCCATTTGGATTTGACGGTATCAAGCTTACCATCAATGGCCGCTACACAAAGTTTCACTAGATCTGACTGCAATCGCATCATAATGGGTTGTGTTTCAGGATCGCCTAATCGGCAATTAAACTCAATAACTTTTGGGTTGCCTTCTTTATCAATCATTAAACCAGCATATAAAAAGCCAACATAGACATTCCCTTCTTGTGCCATGCCATTAACGGTTGGGTAAATAATTTCATCCATAATTCGTTGAAAAACGGCATCAGTAACCACTGGCGCTGGGGAATAAGCGCCCATACCACCAGTATTTAAGCCCGTATCGCCATCGCCAACACGTTTATGATCTTGGCTTGTTGCCATTGGCTCAACATTTTTGCCATCGACCATGACAATAAAGCTCGCCTCTTCGCCCTCTAGAAACTCTTCAATAACCACTCGATGGCCAGCATCCCCAAAAGCATTACCCGCTAACATATCGCACACGGCATCTTCGGCCTCTTTGAGTGTCATTGCTACAATAACACCTTTACCCGCAGCAAGCCCATCGGCTTTAATCACAATTGGAGCGCCTTTCTGACGTATATAAGCAATAGCGGGGTCAACTTCTGTAAAGTTTTGATATTCGGCTGTTGGAATATTATGTCGAGCTAAAAAATCTTTGGTGAATGCTTTAGATCCTTCTAATTGCGCAGCAGACTTTGATGGACCAAATATTTTTAATCCTGCTTTTTGAAAACTATCAACAACACCAATAACGAGTGGCGCTTCAGGACCAACAATTGTTAAATCAATTTGTTCTTGTTGCGCAAAATTGAGCAAACCGCCAACATCAGTTGCTTTAATATTAATATTTTCTAAACTAGGTTCAAGTGCAGTACCTGCATTGCCAGGAGCGACAAAGACTTTTGATACTAATGGTGATTGTGCGACTTTCCAAGCAAGTGCGTGTTCACGCCCACCATTACCTATGACTAAAACTTTCATAAAAGATCCTTTGAATACTAAAATCTGAAAAAAGGATTGTAAATTTTTATGTTTTACAAAACCCAGTGTAGTAATTTATTTTGAGTGAGTTAATGCCCACTCATTTTACTAACAATTAATGTCTAAAATGGCGCATATGAGTAAACATCATCGCAATATTGTGTTCATCTGCCGCTTGTATGACTTCGTCATCACGAATAGAGCCACCTGGTTGAATTACACAAGTTACACCTGCGGCAGCCGCAGCGTCGACTCCATCCCTGAATGGGAAAAAGGCATCGGAAGCCACAACACAACCAGCAACATTTAGATTCTCATCTTGCGCTTTAATTCCAGCAATTTTGGCTGAATAAACGCGGCTCATTTGACCTGCGCCAATACCTATTGTCATTTTATCTTTTGCATAAACAATGGCATTGGATTTAACAAATTTAGCCACTTTCCAGCAAAATAGTGCATCTGAAAGCTCTTTTTTTGTTGGTTTACGCTTAGTGACAACCGTTAATTGATGTTCGTCTATTGTGCCTAAATCACGTTCTTGAACTAAAAGCCCACCATTAACACGTTTAAAATCTAAACTAGCAGGCGATGATGTTGTCCACTCACCACATTCAAGTACGCGTACATTTTTTTTAGCTTGGATAATTGCAAGTGCTTCTTGAGTAACGGATGGTGCAATAATGACTTCTACAAATTGTTTATCGGCAATGGCTTTTGCAGTTTTAGCATCAAGTTGACGATTAAAAGCAATAATGCCACCAAAAGCCGATGTTGGATCGGTTTTAAAAGCGTTTTCATAAGCGTGCAAAATATTATCACTGACTGCTACACCACAAGGATTGGCATGTTTTACAATCACACAAGCAGGCTCATCAAACGATTTCACACATTCAAGCGCAGCATCGGTATCCGCAATATTATTATAAGAAAGTGCTTTACCTTGCAGTTGTCTTGCAGTTGCAATTGATGCTTCTTTAACATTTTCTTCAACATAAAAAGCCGCTTGCTGGTGGGCGTTTTCGCCGTACCGCATATTTTGTTTTTTAATGAATTGCAAATTTAATGTTCTAGGAAACTCGCCCGCTGGCTCATTTGTTTGCCCCATATAAGGTGGCACTAATTTCCCAAAATAGTTGGCAATCATACCATCATATTTTGCTGTATGCTCAAAAGCTTTAATAGCAAGATTAAAACGATATTCAAAAGAAAGGGAATTGTGATTCTCATCCATCATATTGATAATATTGGTATAATCGCAACTATCAACTACAATGGCGACATCTTTATGATTTTTTGCGGCAGATCGAACCATTGTCGGTCCACCAATATCAATATTTTCAACAGCATCGTCCAATGTACAATGCGGATTAGCAACAGTTTGTGCAAATGGGTAAAGATTAACAACCACCATATCGATAGGTTCGATCTGGTGTTGCTGCATAACTTTATCATCAATACCTCTACGTCCTAAAATTGCTCCATGTATTTTGGGATGTAGCGTTTTAACTCGTCCATCCATCATTTCTGGAAATTCTGTATAGTCAGAAACTTCGATTACGGGTATTTGGTTTTTAATTAATAATTTTGCTGTCCCCCCAGTTGAAAGCAGTTCCACATTTCGTTCTGATAAAGCTTTAGCAAATGCTAAAATACCCGTTTTGTCGGACACACTAAGTAAAGCACGGCGGATAGGACGAAACTGCTGCATAAGAGGCTCCGAAATTGATATCTAAAATTTAAATTGTTAAAGCATTATATATAAATTAGCAATAGATGTTTAGCATTAAGTTATTAAAAAATATCGAAACAATAAATGATAATATTTTGCTTTAATCGCAAAACTTATAGGTAAACTCACGTTGCAATATAAAAATAAAATTTTTACTGTTTCTTAATTGAACTGGTTTTAGGTGTGTTGTTTTTTATTTTTTGTAGATAAGATAAACGATTGATGATAACGCCTAAATTGGGAATATTGTGTAAAATCCCCCCTCCCCATACGCATGGCTTAGATAAAAATGCTTATTTTTCACTCAAAACAAAAAATCAAATAAAATCAATATCTTTTCTGACTGCTTTTTTAAGTGGCAAATAGCTTATTTTGGGAGGATTGTTATGGTTTTTGGCGTTTTGACTTTTGTAAATAAAATAAACGATTGATGATAACCGCCGATCTAGAGGATTTTATGCGCAATCCCCCAGTATCCCTCGTGCGGTTGCAGAATCATATCTTTTAACAACCATTGGCGGGTTAAAAATAGGAATATTTTTTCCTTAAAAAGAATTCAGAAAAGCAATTGATTTTATTTAAGTTTTTATTTGTGTTTTTAAGTTAAATCCAATAATTTTTGTAAAATGAATAGCGTTTCAGTATAAAATTCAATTTTGTTTTTGCTGGTATACTCTGCCATTGAATAAGACAAAACAACCTGTTTCAACTATAAACAATGAAGGTATTTTTCTATAAAAACCACCTAGTAAAACTTTAATTTTATTAGGTGGTTAAAGAAAGTTAGGTATCTTTATACCTAATTTGTTACAAAAAATCACTTAAAATTTTTAATCATCACTATAACCTAAGCTTCGTAAAGCTCGCTCATCATCAGCCCACCCTGCTTTAACTTTTACCCAAAGTTCTAAATGGACTTTGTTGTCAAAAAAGGATTGCATATCTTTGCGGGCTTCGATGCCTATTTTTTTGATTTTTTCGCCTTTATTACCAATGACCATTTTCTTTTGCCCATCGCGTTCAACTAAAATCAATCCGTTAATTCGGTACATTCCGTTGCGTTCATCCACTTTGAATTGTTCAATCTCAACCGTTACCGAATAAGGTAATTCATCACCTAAAAAGCGCATGAGCTTTTCACGGATGATTTCTGATGCCATAAAGCGTTGTGAACGGTCAGTTATGTAATCTTCAGGAAAGTGATGTTCACCTTCTGGCAAATGTTTTTTGACGATATCTTTTATAATATCAATACCTTCGCCTTTTTCAGCGCTAATTGGTACAACATCAATAAAATTTGCTTTTTGGCTGATCGTTTGTATATGTGGTAATAGTTGTGTTTTGTCACTAACGTTGTCAATTTTATTAATCACTAGCAATATAGGGCTTTTGCAGTCTTTTAACTTGTTAACGACCATTTCATCATCATCATTCCAATGTGTCCCTTCAACCACAAAAATAACAAGCTCAACATCACCAATTGAGCTACTTGCCGCTCGGTTCATTAAGCGGTTAATCGCCCTTTTTTCTTCAATATGAAGTCCTGGTGTATCAATATAGATAATTTGATCGTTATCTTGTGTGTCGATGCCGATAATGCGGTGGCGAGTCGTTTGCGCTTTACGTGATGTAATCGATACTTTTTGTCCAAGCAACTGATTTAATAGTGTTGATTTACCTACATTTGGCCGCCCCACAATGGCGACAAATCCGCAATGTTGTGTTGTTTCTATCATTTTATACCTAATTGGTTGAGAGCTTCTTGTGCAGCAGCTTGTTCTGCTTTTCGGCGACTTAAGCCCCGCCCCAAATACTCGTGGCTATCGTCGTCAATTTTACATTGAATTAAGAACTCTTGTTCATGATTATCACCTGTGACTTCAAGAATTAAATAACACGGACGAGGGCGATGAGTTCCTTGTAAATATTCTTGTAATCTTGTTTTGGCATCTTTTTGTTTAATGCCAGGTTGGATTTGGCTTAATCGAGTTTGATACCATGATAAGATTAACGGGCGTATTGTGTCTATGTCGCTATCTAAGTAAATGGCACCAATAATAGCTTCAACAGCGTCAGAAATAATGGATTCGCGACGAAATCCTCCACTTTTTAATTCACCTTGCCCCAAAATAAGGTGATCGCCCAACTTGAAATCTTTTCCAATTTCGGCAAGTGTTTGCCCACAAACCAAGGTTGCTCGCATTTGGCTTAGATCACCTTCATCTTGTTTAACAAAGCGATGATAGAGTTCATCAGCAATGACGAAACTTAAAATAGAATCGCCTAAAAACTCTAAACGTTCGTTATGCAGTTTATTAGCACTTCGGTGAGTAAGTGCTAATTCAAGTAAAGAGAGATCCTGAAACTGATAGCCGATAGATTGTTGAATTTCAGTAAATGTTTTCATAATGATTAATGTATGCCACCAATACGATTAAAGCGGATACCCGTAGGCCATTCGTTTGGTTGTTTTTCAAAGCTGATCCAAATTGCTGTAGCTTTACCAACAAAGTTAGCTTCAGGCACAAAACCGAAATATCGACTGTCGCCGCTGTTATCACGATTGTCGCCCATCATAAAATAATGACCTGGTGGTACGATCCAAGTAGCATCAGGTTGACCATCTTGGTGATAATAATATCTTGGGTTTTCTTGTGAACCTTGTGTGATTAAGATTTCGTGCGCTCTGTCGCCTAAGGTCTCTTGTTGAATTTTCATATTCAATGTCACAATAGATTCAGAGTCAACAATACCTTTATCAGCATATTGTTCTACAGTATAAAAACTAGGGTTTGGTTTCAACTGTTCGTGAACTTCTTTCCAATTGCTTGGCTTAGGTTCGCTGTAATGCAAATCAAGTGGTTGCAATTGTTGGCCTTGGCAATTTATATCGGTTGGTTGGCAGGCCGGGTAGATTAGAACTTGCTTTTCTTTAACCTGATACACGATTTTATCGCCAGGCATACCAACAACCCGTTTAATCAGATCCATGCTTGGAATATCAGGGTGCTTAAATACAGCCACATCACCACGTTTAGGTTTTCCTGTAGGGATGATAACAGTATTGGTAATAGGATCACGCATGCCGTATGCATATTTTTCAACAGCAATAAAATCGCCAATTAATAACGTTTGCATCATTGAGCCAGATGGAATTTGAAACGGCTCATATATAAATGAGCGAATAACAAACACCACAAACAAAACTGGGAAAAATGATGATAAGTTTTCAACCCAGCCTTTAGGCTTGCCAACTTGAGCAAGGACTTTTCCATCGACTTCACCATCGCTTTGTGTGCGGATTTCTTCAACTTTGCGTTGTCTTGCTGGTTTCCATTTGAATTTTTCTAAAAACCAAAAAATACCTGTAATAAGTGTCGCTAATGTTAATATGATGGCAAATGTTCCAGCCATTTTTTTCCCTCTTTAAATAAATCTTTTTATCGATTTGTCTTTAATTGGTTAATCTTTCCCTACATGCAAAATCGCTAAAAATGCTTCTTGTGGTAATTCCACATTACCTACTTGTTTCATTCGCTTTTTACCTTCTTTTTGCTTCTGTAGAAGTTTCTTTTTACGGCTTACGTCGCCACCGTAACATTTGGCTAATACGTTTTTACGTAATTGTTTTACGGTTGATCGTGCTATAACATGATTACCAATAGCTGCTTGAATGGCGATATCAAATAGTTGACGGGGAATAAGATCTTTCATTTTTTCAACTAATTCTCGCCCTCGATATGGTGCATTATCTTTATGGGTGATTAAAGCTAATGCATCAACGCGTTCACCGTTAATTAATACATCCAATCTTACCATGTCGGCAGCTTGGAATCGTTTAAAACTGTAATCTAATGAGGCATACCCGCGCGATGTCGATTTTAACTTATCAAAAAAGTCTAATACAACTTCAGTCATTGGGATTTCATACGTTAAAGCAACCTGATTGCCATGATAAACCATGTTGGTTTGTACGCCGCGCTTTTCAACACATAATGTAATTACGTTACCTAAATAAGTTTGTGGTACTAATATGTTACATTCAGCAATCGGTTCGCGTAATTCTTGGATGTTATTTACTGCCGGTAATTTAGCTGGGCTATCAACATAAATTGTTTCGTTCGATGTGGTTAGCACTTCATAAACAACCGTTGGCGCGGTAGTGATAAGATCGAGGTTGTATTCACGCTCTAAACGCTCTTGAATGATTTCCATATGTAGTAAGCCAAGAAAACCACAACGGAATCCAAATCCTAAAGCGCCTGAATTTTCTGGCTCATAAAATAGTGAAGCATCGTTTAGGCTCAATTTTCCAAGCGCATCACGGAAAGCTTCGTAATCGTCAGAACTGGTTGGAAATAACCCTGCGTAAACTTGTGGTTTGACCTTTTTAAAACCTGGTAATGGGGTTTGTGCAGGTGCTTTTGCCAAAGTCAGAGTATCACCCACTGGAGCGCCTAATATATCTTTGATAGCACAAACAACCCAACCTACTTCACCACAATTGAGGCGCTGTGTGTCTACTTGTTTTGGAGTAAAAATACCTAGCCTGTCCACGTTATAAGTCATGCCAGTACTCATTACTTTGATCTTATCGCCTTTGTTTAACTCACCATTTTTAATGCGAATTAGTGAAACTACACCTAAGTAGTTATCAAACCATGAGTCGATAATTAGTGCTTGTAATGGTGCTGTTGAGTCGCCTTCTGGTGGGGGGATGTCGCTAACTAATTGTTCAAGTACATCAATAACACCAACACCAGTTTTAGCCGAACAGCGAACCGCATTACTTGCATCAATGCCAACAATATCTTCGATTTCAGCCGCAACACGTTCTGGTTCGGCTGCGGGTAAATCGATTTTATTAAGAACGGGTACAACTTCAAGATCCATATCTAATGCGGTATAGCAGTTTGCTAGTGTTTGTGCTTCTACCCCTTGCCCTGCATCCACAACTAATAATGCACCTTCACAAGCAGCGAGCGAACGAGATACTTCATACGAAAAATCAACATGCCCTGGCGTGTCGATAAAATTAAGCTGATAGGTTTCGCCATTTTTAGCATGATAATCAAGTGTTACACTCTGTGCTTTAATCGTAATGCCACGTTCACGCTCAAGATCCATTGAATCGAGCACTTGAGCTTCCATTTCTCGATCTGAAAGCCCGCCACAAATTTGAATGATGCGGTCTGAAAGCGTTGATTTACCATGGTCAATATGGGCAATGATTGAAAAATTGCGGATATTTTTATTCATATTAATAAATTAGTATCTTGGTTATTAACGGTTAACTATCTAAAGTGCCTTTTGGTTATTACCAGCATTGCTAATAATTACATAGTCAGAAAGAGGAACATTTTACACATTTATCACTACTAAGCATAGCGTTATCGAGAAGTTTGTCTTTATTTCTGGATAATATTTTGTGCAATACGCTCAACAGTAGTTTGTGGCAAATTACCAATGATGATAATATTTTTGTGCCTAAAGTTCGTTGAATAAATAGTCCGCCCGCCTTGTTGGATGATTTGATTTGATTGTTTAGCTTGCTCAGAAGATACATTAACCGTAAACGAAAACACACCATCTGAGTACAATTTAGTCGCAATATCAGAGCGATAAAAATTCAAATTATAGGCAGCTATTTCTTTAAACCCTTTAGGCAACCAAGCTAATCGCCATTGACCAAGCACATCTTTTTGCTTTTCAATCGATAATAAAATCGGATAAGTTCGGCTGTTGATGTAGTTTGCCAGTTCATTCTTATCAAAATCTTTCTCAAGTTGAACCACTTTTAGTTGGTTGATGACATCATTATTTTGATCTAACAAATCAATTCTCATCGGTAAATCGGTTTCATCATCAATCCAAATCACATAGCTATAACGGTCGTTATCTTTAGCGACAACTTTTACCAATTGTACACTTCGGTTAGCAGTTCTAGTTTGACCTAATTCAATAAAATCATAAATGTCTTTAAGCGCATCGAAATTGTTATAAATCACATCAGGAAAAGCTTCCAAAATACGTGAGCTTGTAATAGAAAATGATGGGCTATCAGGCTGAAAATAACTGGTGACGCCTTTATGTAAAATGATCTCTTTATCAGGACCTTCAAGATAACGCAAACACGCATTAATATCTTCTTTTTTAGTAGCGCCCAAATGGCTATATTCAAATGTGCTTACATATTGGTTTTTATCTTGAGATAAAAAGTAAATTCGGTAATCTTGCGTTTTTACAGCATGATTCATTCTATTTAAGCGTATTAGGGCATCGTCGGTATCTTGAGCAAAAATAGACGCTGAAAAAAACACAAAAAACAGAGCAAATATAATATTTCTGCTCTGTTTTAGAGAATATATAACAAAATAATGTAATGATTTCATTTCGAATTAACGAGCATTTAATCTTTTTTGTAATTCATAATCTTGTACAAGCAATCTAATTTTGTCATATTGGCGTTTTTCAAGTAATTGCTGATCGTTTTGTTGGTGAGTTCCCCCCACTGGTGCAAGGTTTACCCCTACTGGTACTGTATTTAATATAGGGCTTGCGTTAACACTATCTGCTTGTCCTTGATGATATTGCACACCAACAATAATGCCAAGGGTTACACATGCTGCAAGCCCAACTTGGCTAGCTTTAGCAAAAAAGTCTTTAACGTGAATCCACATGAGATTTTCAGATTTTGGTGGCGCAGTGGCTTCAACACTAGGTTGATTTGTCGGTTGGTTATATAAATCTTCAGCCATAATTACTTTAGCTACTTGCTTAGAAACATCTAGCGTTAATAAGCTACTATGCAACTCGCCACGCATTGTATTTCTTACAAGGTGGTAGCGCTGCCAGCATGACTGCAAACTTTCGTCATATGATATAGCATCGACAATATGATCATTGTCAAACTCACCGTCCATAAGTAATGAAAGTTGCTCTTTCTGTTCTATTTGCATAGTAAATACCTTAAATTTATGACTAATGCTTTCAAGTTGTTTGTAACTGTTAACTTGTTTGTAACCGTTAACTAAGTAATGGTTTAATTTTTTCATCAATTGCATCGCGTGCTCTAAAAATACGTGACCGCACTGTTCCTACAGGGGTATCCATAATTTTAGCGATTTCTTCATAGCTTAAACCGTCAA
Source organism: Gilliamella sp. Fer1-1 (assembly GCF_001690825.1). Lineage (NCBI taxonomy): Bacteria > Pseudomonadati > Pseudomonadota > Gammaproteobacteria > Orbales > Orbaceae > Gilliamella > Gilliamella sp. Fer1-1. Next base: position 12,859 of record NZ_LZGX01000051.1, on the reverse strand, counting down.
TTTCGCGCAACATGATTGCCGTTTTTAAATCGTCGGGTAATGCCTCTATCGCAGCAAATACTGTTTGTTTCACTTCGTCTGAAAGCGCTAAATTTTCAGGATTATCGAGATCTCTCAATGAATCTGCACCTTCGTAACTTTCAGCCTCGTTAGCATCAATATCTGATGCTGGAGGACGCCTTCCTTGAGACGCTAAGTAATTTTTTGCCGTATTAACCGCAATTCGATACAACCATGTGTAAAAAACACTTTCACCTTTAAAAAGGCTTAATGAACGGTATGCCTTTATAAAAGTATCTTGCACAACATCAGGAACTTCAGACGCTAATACATAACGAGAAACCAAATAAGCCAATTTGTTTTGATAACGAACAACAAGTAAATTAAAAGCGTTTTTGTCTCCCTTAAGAACGCGATCAACTAGTACTTGGTCTGTTACTTGCTCCCCCATTAAAGGCCATTCCTTATTGTGTTAATAACTGTCGTTCGGCCCAAATTTGCGCACACAAACAGTTAGATTCTTAAATTGAAAAAAAGTTCCCACTATTTTAATAGAAATTTAATTATTTTACTCATTAATTGTAAATATTTAATCTTTATATACTCAAAAATAAGTTTTTCTGAAGTTTTTTGACAACGATTACTGCAAATAAGATCGGGTTTCGATTTTTTTAATTAAGCGGAACGATCTCTCGCTCACCACGTTCATTATAAGTGATTTGATAAAATTGAGGTAGATTAAAATTAACCGAGCTACTGGTGGTAAACGTAAAACGATCGTCAGATAAAACATAAAATTCGTTGATATCTTTCACCATATTATCTCTTGAACCGTTGCAGTTACGATAAATTTCAACTTGATTATGTTCATTTAAGATGAAAAGATCAAAGCCCGAATCGGTATTTTCAAAGAAGAATTGAATAATCCCAGCATAAGCAACGCTATCAATTTCTTTCGGTAGTTCGTTAGTTTCGTCTAAAATATTCAGTGGCCTACCTTGTATTTTATTATTTGATACCGCGCCATAAAAATCAATTGCATTGTCAAATTGATGGCTTGATACACCTAGTCGTTCAAAAAACAGATACCAAGAAGCTCCTCCAACCCTTAATGGTTTGACTTGCGTTGAGTTGTTTTCAGTGGTGGTTAAGCGTAAATCAATACATTCATCCATTAGCTTTTTCATGTCTTGCTTGATTTCATTGCTTAGGTATTCACTATAACAAAAAATTTCGATTGAACTGGGCAAGTCAGCGTCTTTGTGCATACGATTTAACAAAGCCTTAATCGCTTCAAGCACTGATAGTGTACCACTAAAATGAAGTACGCGAATTTCATTCCATGAATTACGATAAAGAAGATCTATCGATCCCACCAAGCTCAGCTCATGCTGACCATAATTAAGCACTCTATTAGTTACTTGATCGTCTAATTCAATATTCACTGTTGGATCGTCTTCTAAATTTAAAATAATGGTTAAATGACGAATTTCACATGGTCCATATAACTGATCTTCAGTTGCTGTAGGTACATCAATAGGAAAATATTTTTTTAGATCCTCAATCAACTTATTAATTTTTGTGTTGTTTCGATTTTCTCCATCGCGATAATAAAAAGAGGTAGAATCAGCTATTAAGCCGTTAAAGTAACACCATCCTACTAGTTTTACTAAATATTTGCTGTATTCTAGATATTGATGACCAACAATTGATTTCAACATAGGTTTTTGATTATAAACATACCACCCAGATCGATTAATGCGGTCTTTAGCAACATGAATAAATGTTAATACCTCTTCTTGTAGATTATCAGATATATTAAGCTTTAAAGTGGTAATCTTGCCCGGCAGTACTTCAAAAGCAGCATAAAGCTTTCGTGTTAATATCGCCAAATCTTTAGGGCTAATCTGTGAGTCTAAATTATTACGCCGACCAAAATTAAGCAAATTTCGATAACCCGCCATCATGGTGTGTAACAAAATTTCGTGCATTTCTCGAACTTGTCCTATTTTCCATTTTTGGCAAGCATCTAATTTTGCAATTTGTTGTTTATTCCATCCCCAGCTTTTAACTAAGTCACTCAGTATAGCACGACGCCAAGAAGGTGATTTCATTGGAATAGAGAGCTTTTCATTTATTTTTAAATAAAAACAGTTGCGAATTAACTCAAGTCGTTGCCAATCGTTAATTTCAATAAGATATTTACTGATTCTATCTAATAACATGTAATACGAATCTAGATACATTCCATTATGTATTTCACCCTTTTGAATAAATTCTCTCATTTGATAAGCAACTGGCTTATTTTGGGGATAGATCCATGAATATGCTTCTAATAACATAGTTTTAAGCACAGCTTTAAAAGGTGAATCAATGCTTTTATAAAGTTGCCACAAACTTGCACCAAAATACTCTTCAGCTGATAGATTTGTTAACGGGCCAAAATCAATCCACTGATCTCGTTCAATTAAATTAAGATCAACCATGGCGTTAACACATTCTTCATAAGTGGAGTAAATGACGTTATTCACAGTAAAGTTATGGGGCACCACAAACCACAACAAAAATTTGCCAGCTAATAAATTTGCGGAGCGGTAAAACTCCTCAAGCAACAAAATGTGCTGTGCAGAACCACAATTCTCGCCCATTAAGCATTCATGATGTTTATTAATAAACCGATCGGCATCAACGACAAATAATGTTAATTTAACTTGCAACGTTGCAGCCCAGTCTTCAATTAGACGACATTTTAACTGTAAGAATTCTTTTTGTTGGTCAGTTAAACTATTTTCAATACATATCCAAATATCAAGATCCGATTGAACCGACTGCCCCATAGAACAGGTGCTGCCCATTGAATATAAAGCTGATATTGCAGGAGCTCGAGTCACTTTAGTTTTATTTTTGGTGGGAGCAAAATTAAATTTATGTTTAAGTAGTTTTTTTGTATCAGTAGATAATTGATAACAAGCAATCCCTGAAGGTATATTACTTTCCATATATCCGGGTAATTCAGGCGTATGATAGTGAAAAAGAGCAGGAAGCAACAAAAATACTTGTTGAAATTCATCAGGCATGCCAACAAGAGCTCGTTCACGCTTTAGATTGGCAAGCTCTTCAAGTTCTTTTTTTATGTTATTGATATAATATTGCATAGCTTCAATTAGGTAAAACACGCGTATTAAACTAACGCATTAGGTAAATCTAGCATGTTATTAGTGCAAGGTAAATAGGGCTAAAATTTAATCTTAGAGCAAAACACATTAATATGATCACAATTGAAAATATAACTAAACAAATCCAAAAAAAGCAGGCAACTAAATTTGTCGATAATAAAGCTGCGGTATTGTTACCAATCGTCGAGGTTAATCACCAATTGCATCTGTTATTTCAGGTCAGATCAGAAAAGCTAAAATGGCAACCTGGCGATATCTGTTTTCCTGGTGGTCGGGTTGAATTGACTGACCCAAATCCCCAATACACCGCCAAGCGTGAGACTGTTGAAGAATTAGGTATAGCCTACAATCAAATAACGATTTTAGGGCAATTACCTAAATTTATTGCAACATTAGGTATGATTATTTACCCATTTGTAGGCACAATAAGCTCGCTAAATGATTTGCAACTAAACCATGACGAAGTAGAACAAATCTTTACCGTTCCGGTTGAGTGGTTTATTCATAACCGCCCAATGAGTGCAACAATGTTTGTAGGGCATAAACCTGCCGATGATTTCCCTTTTAATATCATTACTAACCGTTCACAAAACTGGCAAAAACGATCCGAGCATCCCGTTTATTTTTATCAGTATCGTAATAGGGTTATTTGGGGATTAACCGCTCAAATTCTTATGCATTTCATCGAAACAATTCGTGAATAATCTATAGGGTAAATACAATTTTACAAAAGTAATCACAGATTTAATCAACAAAAAGTTAACACTTTTTTTAACAATTTATTTCATTTTAAGCAATTTGTGCTAGGCGCTATTCTATTTAATGAAAAGAACTTGAGGATTATCACTGAACATCTTATAACTATAGATAGTTGTTTTACAATTCATTCAAACCAAAACAACTATTATATGTCTTAACACTTTTTACAAGTAGACAAGGACAAAACATTCTGGAGCTCCACAAGTTAGAACATTCTCAAAGCAACACTATATTAATATATCTGTAAATTAAATAAGCGTTAACAAAGTGATTTTCTATTTTAATAATTCAAAACGAAGGATTCAATCATGAAACGTTTTACCAAAACTTCTATTGCTTTAGCCGTACTATTATCTTTACCCGTTGCGAGTCTTTACGCTGCTGAACCTTTGACAGACAAAGAAAGTAGGCATCTAGTGCCATTAAAAGAAATTTCAGTGACTGGCAGTTACTTACAAGCCGATAACGCAGCTAATGATATTTCACGCGCAGCCGACGAAGCGGGAGCTAAATATTACCACATTACTGCCATCGAAAGTCCAGCTAATGGCACTTCATCAGATCGCGCTATTGTTTATGCCAATATTTATCAATCTAATGCACCTATTGCCGTGCAAAAAGATGAAACCACCTATAATGGTGTAGTTTCTTATAATCGTTCAAAGGCACTTTACTATTTACCATTTGAAATTGTTAAATTTAAAGGTAATTACAATAACACATCCGAAATCACCCAAGCAGCAAGTAAATTAGCCGCTGAGAAAAATGCTTATGCGTTTTATATCGATTCAATTTCGTCGGCTAATGCCAGCAGTCAAGCAGAGGATATCGAAGTTTATTTATACAAACAAGATGCACCAATTAGAGATTATATCGCTACAAATGCGATACAAGGTCAAGATGCTTACGAAATCAGTAGTGAAGCGTTTAAACATATGACCCCATTTAGTACAATTAGCTTCCATGGTGTATTTAACAATACTGCAGAAATTAGCTCGGCTGCACAAAAACATGCTATTGCTAATGGCGCCCATTTTTATTACGTAAAAGAAGTATCAACCAATCCTGCAAACACAGCGCAAACGGTGTTTGTAAGCCTATATAAATAAAGTCACAGTTTTCTAAAATAAGTTCTACATGAGCAATGTTTTTTGCTCATGTGGGCTTCACATCAAAAACGTTAATCTAAAACATTAGCTTTCATGGTAATTGCTTAATTATTAATATCAATTTTTAACTAAAATCGGTCAGATATCCCAAATTAAGCATACAGATAACATCCTGCCAATCTCATTTAGCAAAGACAAATAGATAGCAATTAGGAATTTCAATCGAAAGATACACTTTTGCAATCAAAATGATCAAAGCATGGCTGGGGTACCAGGATTCGAACCTGGGCGTGGCGGGATCAAAACCCGCTGCCTTACCGCTTGGCTATACCCCACTATAGAAAACAAACATCGTACACAATGTACGTTAGTGAGAACTAGAATAAATCTAGCATACCTACCAGTTCCATCTATATGCAATAGCATTAATGGAATCAGCATGCTGGATATAAAACAGATTATAGAGTAAGATATCTTAAATATGCATACTGGAATGGCTGGGGTACCAGGATTCGAACCTGGGCGTGGCGGGATCAAAACCCGCTGCCTTACCGCTTGGCTATACCCCAATTAAAGGATAAACATTAAGATTAAATGGTGCGGGTGGAGAGACTTGAACTCACACACCTTGCGGCGCCAGAACCTAAATCTGGTGCGTCTACCAATTTCGCCACACCCGCACTGGATACTTCCGGTAAAAGTATTACCTAATCTTAATGGTGGCTACGACGGGATTCGAACCTGTGACCCCATCATTATGAGTGATGTGCTCTAACCAGCTGAGCTACGTAGCCATTCATTCGCAACGTCGTAACCAACATTGCGAGGCGCATTATGCTTGTGTTACGGCAAATCGTCAACCCTTTTTTTAAGATATTTTGAAAAAAAGTTGCAATTGATTAAGATACAATCAAATCCAGTTTATTAACGCTTCAATCCGCCTTTTTTGTAACTCGCAATGGATTTGTTTTCCAGTATAACCATCAGCAATAATGTGTTGCACGTTAACACCATTGGCGATGCTATAAGCTTCTTTTAAATAATTTGCTTGTGTAAACGATGCTGTTTTAGCAAAAGCTTGGCTTGCGATGATTAATTGATTAAGGTGCGAAGGGTTGCGCCATACATCAATGTTATTTAACAAAGAAACAATTTGCTCAGCAGTGAGTGCCTGCGCTCTTTCGACCTCGCCACGATATTGGCGAGTCATAATCGCAATTTTAGTATAGTTATTAGGGGCTTTGATTTTTGCGCACAATGATTCAACTACAGACTTACTAGGCAAAAGCCCACACAATACAGCAAAACGTATAGTTAAATCGTCAGTTAGTAGGGTTGATTTCTTTAGCGCATCAAGAATATCAGCTGATAGGTATAATAACGGAAACAACAACGTAAGCGCCCCACATTGCTCAAGTACTTGAAAATAGATTTGAGGATTTGAAGTTGACAATGCTTTTTCTGTTTCCTTCCATACTCGTTCTGGCGTTAAACAACTCACCTCACCAGCTGATACCATTTGTTTCATTAAATCTAAGGTTTGTGGCGCAACAGTAAAGCCTAATTGATGAAAACGCGCTGCAAAACGTGCAACCCGTAATATACGTAGCGGATCTTCTCGAAAAGCAGGTGAGACATGACGTAAGATTTTATGTTTAATATCATCAACACCATGATAAGGATCGATAATATTGCCATTTTCATCCATGGCAATGGCGTTAATGGTTAAATCTCGGCGCATCAGATCTTGTTCTAATGTAATTTCTTTACTAAAATCACAAATAAATCCAGTATAACCTTTACCGGATTTTCGCTCAGTCCGAGCCAATGCGTATTCTTCTTTTGTTTTGGGGTGCAAAAATACCGGGAAATCTTTACCGACTTGTTGATATCCTAATGCCAAAAGCTCCTCTGGCGTAGCACCGACAACAACCCAGTCATGATCAACAACAGGCAGATGCAACAAACTATCGCGCACACTACCTCCAACAAGATAGATTGCACTCATCTATCGCATCCAACGATCTTTTTTGCGTCGACTAGGTATAATCCTTGGTAATATAAGCCCTAAAATAAGGCCACCACCAGCTACAAGACCACCATAGGTGAACCAAGTTACAATAAGATCAAGGCGTTTATCATCCACTTGATTCAGCATTGATTCAATTCGCGTCCCCTGCTCTTTGAGCTGTTGTTCTAAAACTTCATTTTTACTTTGAAGTGTTTCAATTGTTTTTTCCGCTGATTGCAACTTTTGGATGTATTCATTGACCAATTTCTGTTGGTTCGCATCGGCGTTATCGGCTTTATCTTTATATTCTGCAAATTTTGCTTCTAACTCAGGAAAGCGTTCTTTATAGCTAGCTTGTTCGTTTAGTTTAGCCGTTTCTATCCAAGCAACACTACCATTATTAAGTTGAATACGACTGTATTTACCATCTACACTTTTTTCTAGTTCAATGACCTTTTCTCCAGCTTTAACTGCATTAGAAAACGCATACTGCGAACCAGGGCCTCGCCGCAAATAAATATCAACATCATCTGTCACATATTTGTCTATAGCGTAACTATTAAAAGCAATCGCAAAAAGCGAAAGCATTGTGATAACATTATGTTTTTTCATCATATTTACAACAATAACCTATAAATATTTACATAATAACATAAATAAATGGTAATTCGCATAATCATTTTATTTGTAAGTGGTTATCAATCTTAAAATAAAGTTAATATCCCCAGAAATGGAATTGGTTGTATTTTGTGCTTTGTTAACCGCCAAATAAGGAATTAAAGATACCCTTTAAGACACATAGCCATATGAATCACCGCCTCAACAATCGCAATATAGATGTCTATTTTCGTACTGCACCTTAGCAGAGCTATATTATTTTGGTAAACGATTACAAAACTCACAACCACAAACAATTGACAAGTTGAGCTCAACTGAACCTAATTGTTGTATAAACGCCAATATGCCATCTACTCTGTGCCCAGAAGAAAGTTTAGGTAATTTTATGCACGTCAGGGCTTGAAAGTTACCAAAATAGTAAAGGCTGACTACCAATCTTTGCAATAAAAAAACTTTTTAAAACCGATAATAGCATACTATTATTAGCAAAGATTGTATTGCTAAACTGCATTAAACCAGTCACTTTATTTTAGATAAAAGAGGCATATTGTATATGCCAAAATACTTTAATCAATTTAGGTGAAAAACCATATTAAGTTAATCGATTTTCAGTGATATTGCTTATTTTTCAGCGAACACAAAAGCTCATGGCGTTTAGTGACTACTGGATTAAAGAATTCTTGCCTCACAAAACCCCAATAACCCATTATGGTTCTTCATAAAAAAATCGCCACACGCGAACATCACTTGCAAAATTTCATGTTTATATACCAGCTTTAGCTAAAAATAACGTAGGTCTACAGTAGGTCTACACCAGTAAACCGTTAACTTTTCATCTGAACTATATAAATAAGCGGTATTGAGCTAAACCTATAATAAAGTTCAGATGATAAGTTTTATATCATATCTATAAAATTACAATTAAAACCAGACTTCGGTTTGTACACCAAAACTAATTTGATGATCTTTACCATTAAAATCAAACTTACTGATATCATTTTGTAATGCCTCTATATAAGAAACATAAAAACGGATATCGGGCCGTGAAGATAAAATACTTTTTCCAACTTTGAACGAATGATAAAGCGTGGTTTTGTATCCTTCTTCAACATAAGTTTTATTTTTGACTTTGTTCTTTTGTCGAAAATAACCAAGCTCAACACCACTTTGATTATAAGTATCCCAGATATAAGCTGGTCTTATAGCTGATTTAAAGCTTGTAAAATCGGTATGTGGGCGGTTAAGATCGTAAGAGTAAACATCATTACCTGAAGTTAACGCCAAAGCATGAGCCACAATAATATCATTACTTAGATAAGCTTCCCCTTCTGATACAAAGCGATAAGCTTTACCTCCTGTATGCGTACCAATATAGTCATTATCTGAATTACTGGCAAATTCTGGATTATTCGTATTAATATTTGCTAACTGTGAAGCAACAGAATTGGTTGCTGTCTGCAATGTAAACTGATTAAATCCACCAAAAAATTTATTTTGACGCAAAACAAAACTACCAAGCCAAGCATTTTTTACAGATACATTATCTTGGATTTTAGATTTATTTGGAGCTGAATAACGAGCATTCACCCCAAGCGTTGCATCTTTCCATAATGGAATATCACGATAGCGGATTTCTAGTTCGTTTAAATCAACTTCTTCTTTTTTATGTTGAATAATTTCATTGCCATTGCTATCTATTTTAGCTACTCCTTTTTTGCTCTTTACATTTACATCTGCTCTTACTAAAGCGACATCAAAAGCGCCGATACCGACTTTAAGATTTTCAACACCAATCCCCCCACCAGCGGGTGTTTTTTGGGTTTTCCAATCAAGCATTTGAATTTCATTATAAGGTAATGAGTGCTTACCAACCCATAATTTTGCATCAGGAAAACTTGGTACAAATCCTTTTGTTTCTAAATAAATATCTGAAAATTGCATAAGATTGTCATCTTGAGTATTAAATAACCCCGCAGCTTTATTTGTCGCTACGTTTCCATCAATCATAACAATAGTATCAACACGTCTTCCATCTTGATCATAGATTTTTTGCTTAAAGACAAGATCATACCAACCGCCATATTCATTACCAAATCGACCTAATGCTCCTTCAGCATAATTCTTAGGTTTACCATTACTTGAAGTTGACCAGCCACCACGAAAATAACCATTATAAGAAAAACCAATTTCATCTTTAATATAGTCTTTAAATTCAGCTAAAGTAAATGATCTCTTTTCTGGTGGATTTTCACCTAGCACGGTGTCTGCTTTTGGTGTATTAACTAGCACAATTTGATTATTACTTATTTGTGTTGGGTTACTAGGTGGCTGTTGCTTTGTAAGTACTGCTTTTTGGCTATTTTTAAGCGATTTTTTCTGATTATTTATAACAATTTGTTGTTTTTGAAGATGATTATTTAATTGAGCGAGCTGTTTATTCGACTCAATCACTTGCTTTTTCAAATCATTAGACTCTTGACTAAGTGCTAATAATTTTTGTTCTAATAATGCAATTCTTGCTTCTAATTCATCTTGAGTAGCAGCAATAGCATTTGGTAAATAACATAAACAAAGCATCGTCATTAAAACAATTCGTTTTGGTTTTACTTTACATACTGTTTTTATTGAATATTTCATTTTTCTCTACTCATTATTTTAAAGAATAAATAAAATCTTTTAGATTTAAAACAAAAAAAACCTAAAAGGTAGCCATTACTGCCCTTTAGGTTTTGCCCGCTATAGATCGGTAACAATCCAATGCTTTTTAATAAGCAATTTTAATATAGCGAATAAAAACGATTGTTCAAAAGCTAAACACTAATAGTGTGATTGATATCACATTAAAAATTATCATTTTATATACAACATCGGCACGATTACATAAATGCTAATTATTCCGCTTTTTTTATCGCATATAGCTTATAAGTGATAAAAATTAATGAAGATATTCATAATTAGCATGAGTCAATATTACCTAGTAAACCAAATGTGTAGGGGGAATAGATGAACACGGTTCTAAATAGAATTATCAATAGGCATAGTTGGAATAATTTATCTGCTTTAAGCCTTAACCGGCGCAAAAAAAATTTTATAGCCACAGAAATAAGCAAAATACTAAATAATTTTTATTTAAAAATGGTATGCCCATACTTTTGGTGCTAAAAAGTGCGAACATACCAAACCAGTGATCGATAAGAGTAAAATTATCGTATTTTTTGCCACTTTTATTAAGTATAAACTCAATAGAAATAAAACAACACCCAAGCACCTATAGCATTTCATTTCTAACTAATAGCAGAGCAGTACCAATACCTAAAAATAAAAAACCAAACAATCTAGCTAAAAAATAACCTTTGTGCTCCATATCCCACATACCAAAAGCACTTTTTAACTCACCTAAGACTTCAAAAATATTGATCGTTGCAAAGGCTCTTGCTACGATTTTAGAAATCAACATATTTAATGTTAACTTGGCGTTAATTTCGGATATAGTCAGCCCATTTTGAATTGGCTTATCGCTATTGGTTGTGGTTTTATCAGTAAGATAATTCGCCGATGTGGTTAAGGTAAATTCGTCTGGCTCGTCAATTTTGTTATAATCAGGCTCTGGCAGCCTTGTTATTACATTACGGTTGCTATCATGCTTATCAAATTACCCGCCCCCGCCTAAGCTATTAAAACTTATTGTTTGACATGATGCCGTTGTTTAATTTCGGCGAGCTCTTCTAATGATGTGGCATTAAATGCTTCTACCATCCATTCGGGCCAGCCTTGGCCGTCAATCCTATGTGCTTTAAATTCCTCCTCTTGATCTGACTTATATTCACCATCATCAATATTGGCTGATTTATAATACACCATAAAACTATTAATCCATCCCCAAACAAATGTACTACCAGCGCCTGCTCGGGCAGGATCTAGCATGATATGATCAATCACTTGATGCGTACCGGGTTGGCACACCATTAACACGGTCGAGCTTAAAGCATTACGCGACATATTATGAATAATAACACCATGCAAATCATCCCAATCATACTCCTTTATACGGCGTTTTTTCGGGTGTAAAAATACTGCAGGATGGCGTAAAAACTTAAAGTTAAAAAAGTCACTTTCGTTAACATAGACTTTACCCGTTTTACGATTAAATATAATGGGACTACCACGACGAGAAAATAGATAATAATACACTTGGGGAATAACATAATACATACCAAGACAACATGTAATAAAATTCAAAATTACTACCATATCAATAAATTCTATTTTAGAGTTATCATGATGAACTATTAACCAAATAGATCCAATGATAATTCCAATTCCGAAAATTGTAGCAACAAAATAAAGGCAGGTATAAAAAATCTGATCATTATGATCCTGACGAATAAAGGCACAATAGTTATTATTGGCATAGCTTAAGCGATCGTCATGCAGGGGCACTAAACGTGGGCCTTTATCTAGATCGCCAAACCAACCAAAAATTTGTGGACGGTATTTTGATGGCATTTTATTCTCCTTTTATTTATTCTTCCTGCTTCGGTTAATGATGAGTGGAATTTCGCCATCATCTTGTGCATTAGGGCAGAATTAGATTGCTATACCGCTTTGCCCATGCTTGCCAAACTGCAACGGCTTTTGGGCTATTGCGTTATATTGTGCCGTTGTTTAATTTCAGCGAGCTCTTTTTGCGATGTGGCATTAAACGCTTCTACCATCCATTCGGGCCAACCTTGTCCTTTAATAATTTTATCTTTAAATTGCGTTTCTTGTTCCCATTTGTATTTGCCGTCGTTTAGGCCGGCTAATTTGTTCGCGCACATAAAATTATTAACCCAACCCCAAACCAGATAACTACCTATGCCGATACGTAATGGATCTAATAATATATGGTCGATTGTTTTATGGCTATGGGGCTTGCATACCATTAAAATAGTGGTGTTGAGTGAGTAGCGTGAAAAATTATGCACCACCACCCCTTGTAAATGAGCCCAGTCATATTCTTTTATGCGTTTTTTATTGGGATGCAAAAAGGTTAACGGATTGCGTAACACTTTAAAATTAAAAAAATAGCTTTCATTGATATACACTTTACCCGTTTTACGGTTAAAAATAATGGGGCTTCCTCGGCGTGTAAAAAGATTATGGTAAAATTCTGGTAACATTAAATATAATGTAATAATAAATAA
>NZ_LZGX01000050.1:0-38954 GCF_001690825.1 Gilliamella sp. Fer1-1 | reverse complement strand
CTATATCTCGTTCACCACGGTTATCTATATAATTAATATTTTTTTTATCGGTTGATATAGACCACCGAAAAACGCGAATATCACTTACCCGTTCACCAATTTGGAAGCTAGCTAGTAACTTACCATCTCGTTCAACAAGTTGTAATAACTGAGCATTTTTATAATAAGTATAAAGTTCATTAAAATCTTGAACAAATCGATCAATGTTTAAGAAGGTACCAGAAAGATCAACAGGATCTGCTTCGTAATTACCATCACGTTCAATAAGCTGATAAAGAGAAAAGACATCTTCAATTTTGGTTTCTTTTTTTAATCCTAAAAAAACGTTATAGCCAAATAATAACCAATCACCAAAACGAACAATATCTCTTGCTATACAATTATTTTCAGTTCTTATACGAATTCGCGCGGTAATTGACATATCGCTTTTACCGAATTCAGAAAGCCGTTGTTGATTTAATGTTTCTGTTTTTTGGTTAAGCTCTTGCCCTAATGATGTTAGACGTTTACGAAGAATTTCATAAGCACCGCCTTCGGCAACTGCTTTATCTAATGTTGTTTGTTTTTCAATATCTTGTTGTATTTCTGACATTTTTAACTCATTATGATTATACAGAAAAGCTTATTGTTTTCGGTAGAAACGTATTATCTACCGAAAACAGATGATAGCGATAAGCCAAATTAATAACTATCGAAGAACATGTTCATTATTTATTGTCATTTTCTGTAGATAGAAATTGTTTTGCTAGTGCTTTTAAATCAGTATTTTGCAATGTTTCTTTTAGATCAACATGCTTATCGCCTGATAAGCGTGATAACACTGATTGCAACGCCGATTGAAGAACAGGGCTTTGATTAACTGTTCCTTCAATAGCTTTACCTACACTAATTGCTTTAGAGAAGCTGTTAAAGAAGTTATCGTTGCCGCCCACAATTTCGATATTGGCTTTACTAAATGCTGCAGCAAGAACATCTGCTTGCTCTCTTGCAATTTCTTTATTGGCAGCAATAGCAGCCATAGCTTGTTCAAATCCTTTTTCAAGTGCCAAACGGAACTCCTCATGGTGTTGAGATTGTTCGCTCATTGTGCCCATAGCTTGGAATTTCTCAACTAAACCACTAGCTTCGGCTGTTAAACGTTCACGTATTACTAGTGCTTCAGCAAGGCCTTGCTCTTTTGTTGACGATGCTTTGGCTAAACCGATTCGTTCATCACCACGAGCTTGTGCTGAAAGTTTTTCTTCAAGTACTTTAGCTTCTGTTAAGCCTTGTTTCTCGATTGCAATAGCTTTAGCTTCAATAACTTTTGCTTCTGATAATCCTTTTTCTTGGTTACCTTTTGCTTCTGCTAATAAAGTTTCTGCTGTGATATTTGCTTTGACTAATCCTTCTTTTTCTTCAGCTTCTGCGCGTGCTTTACGTACTTTTGCTTCAGCAAGACCGATTGCCGCTTCTTCAGCTTCAATACCTTGTGCCAATTGTTTTTTGGCTTCTGCTTGTTTAGCTGCTGCTTCAAGTTCAGCTTGTGCCATTGTGCTAATTTCAATAGCGCGGTGTTTTGATGATTGTTCGTCAGCTTCTGCTTGCTTAACTTGCTTAACTAACTCTTGTTCAGCTCTTGCTTCTGCTTCAATAATTGTTGTTTGTTTTTCACGATCTGCTTTTGAAACTTCACGTACTTCTTTAATGTTTTCTTCTTCGACTGCCACTGTTTTTTCAACAGCAACGCGTTCTCTTATTACATTGGCAATAAGTTTTTTTTCTTCTTCAAGCACTTTATCTTTTTCAATGCGTTGCAATTCAACCTCTCGTTCACGAGCAACAATTTCAAGTGAACGAGCTCTTTCAACTCGCTCTTCTTCTATTGCAATAGCTCTTAAGCGGTTTTGTTGTGCAACTTCGACTTCACGTAAACGATTTTCTTCTCGTACTTCAATTTCTTGTTGTGATTGAATTCTAGCTTGTTCTGCTTTCAAACGCTCTTCTTCTTGTACTTTTAACGTCTCAGCGGCTTCACGTGCTCGAATTGTTTCGATTTCTCTTTTTTGTCTTGCTTCAGCATCTGCTTGTTGTCGTTCAAGTTCAAGTTTTGCTTCAATTGTTTCGGTATCTTTCTTTTTTAATGCGAGTTCAAGATCTCTTTCTCGTTTGTTGGTTTCATCTTTATGAACAGCTGTAATGGATGTAATTTTATTAATCCCTTCAGCATCAAAAATATTATCAGGATCAAGAGATTTTATTGGCGTTTGTTCTAAATAATCGATAGCAACATCTTCTAAAGCATAACCATTTAGATCTTTTCCGATAACATCAATAATGCGTTCACGAAAGTTCATGCGATCTTCAAACAGTTTTGATAACTCGAATTGTTTCCCGACGGTTTTTAGTGCTTCTGAAAATTTTGCACTAAAGAGTGAACTTACTGCTTTTTGATCTGAAGCTCTATCTACACCAATAGATTTAGCTACTTTTAACACATCTTCAGTCGTTTCGTTAACGCGTAAATAAAAAGCAACACAGATATCTGCGCGTAAATTATCTTTACAAATTAAACCATCTTTACCCCGCCGCTCTACATCAAAAGTAATCAATGAAATTTTCATAAATTCTTTTTTATAGATAACAGGATAAACTAGGGCCCCTGTAAAGTGTACTTTGGGTTTTGAGGTCATATCATTAACGATAAGTGCTGTACCCTGAGGAACTTTAATATAAAAAGCTTTAAATAATAAGAAAAACCCCATTATAACTAAAAAGATAATTCCTATTGTTATAAAAAAAAATATTATTGTATCAGTATTTATATGCATAATTTATTTTTCTCCAAAAATTGAACTCTGACTATCCGTTAAATTCTTCAATGCTAATGATTTCATAGAAATTATTGGCCATATCATATCGTAGTAGTACTGCTTTATCTCCACGCTTAAATTGATAAGCTTCGTCACTTCTAACTTGTAAAATTAATCCCGCTCCACCATCTTCATAAATAGCTTCTCCTTTAATGTTATTGACAATACTGGATCGTATTAGAACAATTTGTCCTAATAATGATTTATGATCATGAGTTAAATTTAGTTTTGTGAAAATAGGGCGAATAGGTTTTATGACAAATGCAGTGAGGTAAATAGCGGTGATTAGTGAAATTACAAAAAAAACTGCTCCTATAATAAAATAAAGCAAAATATCATTATATAGCGGTAATATAAAGAATCGGAAACTAAAATAGCTAATTGCCCATCCGAATAATGAAATTAAGGTAATAACTAATGTGAGCGGTACTTCATTAAAACCAAATTTCAATAATAAGCCACCAAATCCAGATGATGGTATATCGGTAGCTGTATCCTCTACGTTAATCGCTATATCTAAACAATCAACACTTAAAATGCCAATTGCGGCAGTTAACCAATACATAACGCAAAGTGTTAATAAGGCGCTAAAAATAACAACGGGAAAAGAAAAAAATATCCCCCAAAAAAGCTCCATTATATTTCCTTTATATTTTAAATAGTTATTACAATTTTCTAATTATTATATTTTTAACGGTTATTGTAACTAAAAAAAGTAAAACTTAAAAAACTTAATTAATTTGTTTTTCTTTTAACCTAGTTAAGATTGCTTCGGCACTTTGGTTGCTCGATTTTATTCCTGCCTCTTCAAGTTTACGATCAAGCGAATCTTGAGTTTCAGATCCCAATAATTCTTTTTTTGCTTCAATAGTGGCAGATGTTTTTTCTTGTCGTTTTTTTATTCGCTCAAGAGAGTCTAAGGCTGTTTGTAGTTTTGTTGTTGAATTTCCATAACGTTGAGCAATAGCAGATTGTGCCTTTTGCACACTTTCTGTTGCTTTTACAATATCTACTTGTTGTTTAAGATTACGGATATTAATTTCTGTTTGTAATATTGTTTGTCGTAGATTTTTTACGTTATCGGCAAAATAAGTTGCTTGCTCTTTATTAACTGTGTACTTCTTTTCAAGAACCGAAAGTTTTTCAGCGACTTCTAAGGCCAATTTTTCATTATTGCTTTCTAATGCTTTGATGGCATAATTTTCATACTCAGTTATTTCTAATTGAATTTTTTCAACTTCTTTATCGGCTAATTTTTGTTGCGCAAGTATGCTTGCTAACGATTCTTTAGCTTGTTTTAATTCAACGTCAGCATCGCGAATTTCTTGGTCTAATATACGTAGAGCTTGCGCATCAATAATCGCTTCGCCGGCTTCATTAACACTACCACGAAGCGCTGTAATAAGCTTTTTGAAGATAGCCATTGTTAATCTCCTTGTTAACTATTTTGATTCAATATTGTTAATGTTAATATAATGTTCATAAGCTTCGGTAGCTTTAATGACATTATCTGATAAAGTTTCTAATTCATAAATGATGTCGCTTAATAATGAAGACGCACTTAAAGCTCCGTACATAATATAATTTAATGCCCCATCTCCTGTTTTTTCAATTGCAATAGTCGATAGTGGGAATAGTTTTCTAGTACATAATATTTCTTCATTAAATTGATTTGTGTGTTTGACAATATCAACAGGCCAAAGTAGAGCCTCAATAATAATTTGTTGATTAGAAGCACTTAAAAATAGAGGTAGATCACCATACTCATGCATGGTTATATGCAAACAAGCATCAACGCCATCGATGACTTCAATACTGGCAAAACCTTGCTTAGATAATTCTGAGTCACGCAAAGCTTGATAAAGATCTGTAATTGACCAAACTTCATTTTTTTTCATTTTATTGTTTTCCTGTATATTGTTAAAGCATGTACTATTGTCTATAGGTAGACGAAACTGTTTTTCAATTTCGAGTAATTGAGTTGCATTTTCAGGTAAAATCCAAACTTCTTTTTTTATTAGACCTTGCTCACGCAAGCGTTTTCTATATTGTTGTTGGTAAAATGCAGAGCTTTTGGCCTCTTTTGTTTTTTTCATATGTTGATTTTATGTTTATTTTAATTATCAATAGGGTTTATATTAACATAAAAATATTACATGTAAATATCACATGTAATAATTACATGTGATATTTATTTTCTATAACTTAACAATTATATTTTTATTATTAAATTTAGCTATATTGAGGAAGTTTGCCTGCGTGAGATATTTGTTAATTAGTAAAAGTTAGATGCGCCAAATGTACATATTAGATGAAAATATCCTCTCTTTAAAAAAGGATATTTTCATTATTTATATTGTTAGTTAAAAATCAATATCCATACCTAACTGGAATGTTCTACCGGGTGCGGTGAACATTGCTAGATATTTATAGTTTGATGTTTTGTATAATTTATTGTTACTTAGATAATCCCAATATTTTTGGTCGGTAAGATTATAGATGCCACCGCTTAATTTTACATTCTTAGTGATATTGACATAACCAGTCAGATCCACAATACCGTGTCCTGCAACTCTAAAATAATCATCTGTAGCGGCTTTGATTGGTTTGCCGTCATTATTGTAAGTTTCACGAGCTGTATTTTCAGCTTTCTTGCCTTTTTGGAAGGTGGCAATTAATGCTAAACCATAGTCTTGATTTGGATTGTCCCATGCTAAACCAATGGTGCTCTTTAGTGGAGCAATGCTATCCATTTCAATATATTTATCGCCTAAATAGCTTGATTTTGATTTACCTTGATTGTAGCCAATTGCCAATCTGGCACTTAGCCCATTGGCTGATTCAATCCATGTACCGATATTAAATTCGCTACTTAGTTCTGCGCCATAAATATAGGCCTTATCTCTATTTTCTGATTGATAAACAATACGATTACCGACTCCGACAAAATTCTTTTTATAACGAGAATAGGCAATGAAGTTTTTATATTTATTATAAAAAGCGGCGGTTGATAATGTCACTCCTGATGTTGGCTGTCCTTTTAAGCCTAATTCAAAGTTGTCACTGGTTTCGGTTTTTAGGTTCGAATCGCCAACCAGTACATACATTTGGCTATGAGCTAAATAAGATCCATATAATTGATTTTGATTAGGCATTTGTGCGCCACGTTTATATTGGAGGTAAGTTATTAAATCAGGATTAATATCATACATAAATGCTATAGATGGCAATACCTTAAAGTCACTATTACGATTATATTGTTTACCTAATTGGTTAGCATTGATATTAGTAACTGTCATGTTTTGCAAATTACGAGGTTTGGTGTTTTGATATATAGCTCTAGCACCAGGGATTAAATAGAAATTATTGCTGTTATTGACAGTAAAACTTATACGATCTTCAAGAAATCCCCCTAATTGATAACTACGGCTATCTGCTTGAGGTTTTGTGTAATCTCCATCGGGGAAAATTCTGTCATACTGTGATTTAGCTGAAGTATAAAAAGGTGACTCATCTCGACTCCAATTAGCATTTAAACCTGCACTTATTTTTTGATTTTCATAACTTTTTAATAATGTTGTAATAAAGTTATAGGCTTTAGTATTATAGTGCGTTTGAGTGTTAAATTTACCTCGAGTGGTGTGTTGTAAATCCGTATTATCATAAACGTGGGTATGTTGATAATTTAATTGGGTAGTTAATGAGTCGATCCAACTAATATTGGTTGGTTTCCATAATTCTTTTATTGCTAAGTTAAAACGGTTATTTTTGCTTTTTTGGTGATCAAATGATTCTATTTTTTTACCATATTTGTCCCATGTATCATAATGAGAATTTTTAGTTTTGCTGTTATAATCAACGGTCGTATTGAGTAAATGCTCTTCGGTTATTTGCCAGCCAAATCCTGATAGGATTGAATTTGAATGCCAGTTTTCAGGGTAACTGTTGATGGAATCACCATGATTCCGCGTTTGTTTGCCATCACGGCGGCTTAATACTAAAATACCATTTAGCCCATCATCACCTCCAGCTATGGTTAAACCTTGATGATAACTTTTGTCAGTACTATCATAATTATTTTGGAAACCAACGTAGCTTGTTTTTCCTGAATATAAATAGTAACTGGCAGTTTTAGTTTGAAATGAAACCGAACCACCAAGGGCATTATTGGGATTACTAACTGATGTTGCGCCTGATTGAATATCGACTTTATTGTACATATAGGTATCAATGTAATCACGGCCAATACCATAAGAACCAAAGCCAGCACGACCTACAGAATTGACCCTACCTTGGGCTATAGGTAAAGGCATACCATCAATGTCGATTGAAACGCGGTTGGCATCTAAGCCGCGGATATTATAGCCAGTAAAGCCACCACGATCCCAACTACTTTTACCACTTCCTGAGCCAGAAATATTACCAGACGCAGAAATCAGTGGTTGATAACGCATTATTGTACAAAAATTGGTTCCGCCGTTGCGCCTAATGTCTTGCTCCGATATTTCTTTATTGGTGCCTAGTTTTTTAGTTGTTTCATGCGCTGTGACTGTCATTACATCATCATGCGTTTGGTTGGTGTTATTGTTTGCTGCAATGGCAGGTATTCCTAATGTTAAGCCTAAAGCTAGTGTACTAGATATTTTTAAATGAGTAACGTTAAGCATTTTAAACCTTTCAAATATAATAATCTAAATAATGTACTGCACTTGCTTCACTTTAATTTAGTATCAATTTATAGTAATCATTATGTTATTTTTGGGGGAAAATCATTATGGGTAAAATTGTTGATAAAGTATTTTGGCAGCTTCATCAACTCTTGGACCGATACCAAACAGGTAACTATCGTCTATGGTAATAATACGATGATTTTTGAAAGCTGCTGTTTGAGTAATTCCTGCAATAGTGTTTAGTTTTTCCATACCACCCAACTGTTCGATAGAATGATTATTTAATACGATAACTTCAGGGTTCATTGCTATTAACGATTCGGGGGTATACGTTTTGTAACTGGTATGTGTAGCAAGGTTTTCACCTCCAGCAATAGTTATAAGGGCATCAGCAGTAGTATTTTTCCCTGCTACTGAATTTGTTCCTCCCATGCTCATCAAAAATAGCACTTTTGCTTTATTAGGTTGATTGGCAATTTTGTCTTGGATTTGGATTAGATGGTTTTTTATTCTATTGATTAACTGTTGCCCTTCACTTTGTTTATTTAATTTATCCGCAATTTTTGTAATATTTAAATAAAGTAAATCAATAGTTCCAGGAACACGTTGCAATGAAAGCACATCGACTTTAGCTTGATTAACCTGACTTATTACGTTTTTAGGCTCGGCATCACTTAATGTAATAAATAACGAGGGTTTTAGCGATAAGATGCCTTCAATATTTAACAATTTCCAATAACCAATTTGTGGAAGTTGTTTTACCGATTTTGGATAACTACTCGTTTTATCCACCCCTACAACTTGATCACCAGCCCCCAGCGCAAATACAATTTCGGTTAAAGAGCCGCCAGCAATAACAATTCTTTCATTTGCAAAACTTAAATTCATAAGGTTGATTAAAGAAAAAAGAAACAGAATTACGCTTAATTTCTTTATAAATTTTTTCATTGTGTAGTTCCTATCATTCGGCATTGGACAGAAGTTACTTACTATAATGAAAATGATAACTATTATCAATATAATGTAGTAATATTTGAGCTGTTTTAAATTTAACTTATTAATTATTAAAATAAATTTATTATTTATTAAAAAATTAGTATTTAATTAATCAATGTGAAAATTTATTTTAAATATCAATTGGATATAAAAATTTAAATAAAAAACGTTGCTAAATGATAATAATTATTATTTAATCTGTGTGTTTTATTTGTACAAGAATAGTTGGTATGAAAACATTAGATGTTAGCACTTTTTATGCTGAAAATACGACGTTGCCATTTAAAAATCGCTGGGCAGTAATGCCTTTACAAGCTAGTTTGCCATTATCTTCATTAGAAATTGAGCAGCAATGGGAAATTATTCAAGCGACATCACTTAGAGGTAAAAAACGTTTAATTTATATTCACATTCCTTTTTGCGATATTCATTGTCAGTTTTGTGGTTTTTATCAAAACCCATTACGGAAGTTTAATACTGAAACCTATATCGATTATTTATTAAAAGAAATATCGCTTGAAATAGATAATAAAGCGATGCAATCTGCTCCAATTCATGCCATTTATTTTGGTGGAGGCACACCTTCGGCTTTGGCTAGTGGGCAAATAGCCAGAGTAATTCGTTATTTTAAACAGCACGCTCCTTTGGCTCCTGATTGTGAAATTACGATTGAAGGGCGCATTTCTGATTTTGATGATGAACGTGTTGATAGCTATATTCAAGCTGGTGCTAATCGTTTTTCGATAGGTGTACAAACCTTTAATACTCAAATTAGACAAAGGTTAGGGCGAGCATCAACTGAAGAACAAATCATTAAAAACTTTGAACGCATAGCTGCACGAGATAGTGTTGCTTTAGTGTGTGATTTAATGTTTGGTTTACCCGATCAAACCCCTAAAACATGGCAACGAGATTTAGATATTGCTAATAATTTGCCATTAGATGGCATTGATCTTTATTCCCTTAATTTATTGCCTACAACACCACTTGCTAAAGGTGTTGAAAATAAACGTATTGAAATACCGTCTGTCACTGATAAGTATCGTTTTTATCATCAAGGTGCTGAATTTTTTGCTAAACAAGGTTGGGTTCATTTAACTAATGCACATTGGGCTAAAACTAGCCGTGAACGAAATTTATATAATTTTTTAATTAAACAAGGTTCAAATTTCTTTGCTTTCGGCTCTTGTGCTGGTGGGCGGTTAGGTGGTCAATCTTTTATGATCCATCGAGATTTAAATCAGTATTACGCCCAACTAGATCAAGGTAAAAAGCCAATTATGATGTTAACAGGTAAACCATTAATAGGTGAATGGTTATATCAATTACAAGCAGGTATTGAAAAAGGGCGAATTGATTTGACGCAATTAACATAGCACTATCAATTGTTTGAACCATTAATCAATCAATGGCATAAAGTAGGGCTTCTACAAAATACAGATCATTGCCTGCTTTTGACATTATCTGGGCGATTTTGGTCGAGCAATATCTTGCAAGCTTTACAGCAGTTATTATTACAACTCAATAATCCAGAATATATTGAATTACAACAAAAAATGGCACAAGAAAAACGAACGACTGGTAGCCAACAAATGATGCCTCATTCCGCTATTAAGCAAGCAAAAGATCCACATTAACACTTCGTAATTAAAGGATATTATTATGACAGATAAACAAAACCATTTAGCTAATTTAGCTGCATATATGCAAACCAATCCCGAGGAAGTATTAGAAAAGATTGCTCAAGATCATCATGTTACATTGACACAAGTCATTCAGGTTTTACCCAGAGCAAAAATTGTCGATGGCAGCCATTTTGATACCATTTGGGAAGAAGTAGCAACTTGGGGAGAAGTATTGTTTTTAATCCATACTGGGGATGTTATTGCTGAAATTTCTGGTGAGTTACCCTTAGGGACGCATAGCCACAAATATTTTAATTTACGACACCAAAAAGGTTTAAGTGGCCATATCAAGGCGGAGCATTGCCAATACATTGCTTTTATTGAACGTAAATTTATGAAAATGTCTACTGCGTCGATGATATTTCTTAATCATATGGGACAAGCGATGTTTAAAATCTTTGTTGGTCGTGACGAAAAATATCAACTTAAAGCAGAACAGCTAGACAAATTCAGAGCATTAGCTAATCGGATTAATTAACTTTAAGATGTTAATACAATGAAAACACTATTAATCTTTGGCGTCAGCCCTAAACAAGGAACTGGTTATCAAGTTTTACAACTAGCTAAACAAAACCATCCAGATTGGCGTTGTATTACATTAGTTCGTAATAATACTTTTGCTAAGCAATTAGTCAAACAAGGCATTGAAACCTATGTCGGTGATGCAACTGATTGCGTGCTAGTTAAACAACTTTGTGATTTAGCTGGTGCTGATTCGACAATTGTTTCAACCTTAGGCGGGGAAACTGGGAATTATCAGGCGCAGCGTATTATTATTGATTGTGCTGAGCAAACAGGCATAAAACAGATGGTTTTAGTCACTTCATTAGGATGTGGTGACTCATGGGCAACTTTATCAGCGAGAGCAAAACAGGCTTTTGGTCATGCAGTACGAGAAAAATCGTTAGCTGAAACTTGGTTACAAACCAGTAAATTAAATTTTTTAATTTTAAGGCCTGGAGGTTTGCGTGATGGTGAAATGACTCAAAATGCCCAATGCTATTATCAACAAGAAGTACATGGGTTTATTCATCGCATTGATTTAGCAAAAATAATTATTGATAAAATCGCTAATCACGAATTTGGTAATTGTGCTTATAGTGTTGTTGACCCTAGTTTAACAATAACTTATTAATTAGCTAAATAATATGAGTCATTCAAGATATAAAAGAGGTTAATGGGTGCAAAACAATCGTCATCGTTCATTATTATGGGGGTTAATTGGTCTACTCTTGGTGCTTATTATATTCTCGGCTAATTCTGGCGCATTAAATTTATCCATTACCCATTTAATTAACCTACAATTTGACGATCCGTTATGGCATATTTGGCTTAATGTCCGTATGCCTCGCATTATGTTAGCTGTTGTTGTTGGTATGGCTTTAGCTAGTTCTGGTGCGGTAATGCAAGGGCTGTTTAGAAATCCATTAGCCGATTCTGGTCTATTGGGCATTAGTAGTGGTGCTGCTTTAATGGTGGGACTATCTATTTTATTTCCTGCAATATTTCCATCTATTATGATGCTTTACGGTAAAATGTTTGCTGCTTTTGCAGGTAGCTTACTGATTTGTTTGTTAATTTATATTTATAGCTTAAATTCACAATGTAACTTAGCAAAGATGGTTTTGTTAGGCGTGGCCATAAATGCCATTATTGGCGCAATAATGAGGTGCTTGAGCTATATTGGTGATGAGATCCAATTGCGTCAGCTCTCATTATGGTCAATGGGCAATTTAGGTAAAGGTTCGTGGGATTTGGTTTTAGTTGCGGTATCACTCATTTTTCCCGCTTTACTTGGTATTTTTAAGTTATCGCATGCACTGAATCTTCTTCAACTTGGCGATGAAGATGCTCATTATTTGGGCATCAATGTACAACGAATAAAACGATACCTATTATTACTCTGTGCAGTACTAATTGGTACCTCAGTTGCAGTTAGTGGCATAATTGCTTTTGTTGGTTTAGTTGTTCCTCACATGATTCGATTACAAATGGGAGCTAATCATCGATGGTTATTACCGGCCTCAGCGTTGGGTGGAGCCTGTTTATTATTATTGGCGGATACTTTTGCCCGAACGTTAGTTGCTCCTACTGAAATTCCAGTTGGGTTATTTACTAGTTTACTTGGTGGGCCTTATTTTCTATGGTTAATTTTAAGACATAAATAATAGATGGAATTTAATGATGCTAACTGCTCAACATTTAACTTTTAATTATGCAAATCACACTTTAATTAATGATATCTCTTTAACTATAGAAGTGGGCAAGATTACCATCATTATTGGACCTAATGGTGCAGGAAAATCAACACTATTGCGTTTGTTAACAGGTTACCAAAAGCCATCATCAGGAGAGTGTTATTTATTAAATAAACCGTTGTCACAATGGTCAGAAAAGCAATTATCTAAAATTCGCACGGTAATGCTACAACATAACCCATTGACGTTTCCTTTTAAAGTAAAAGAGGTCGTCGCTATGGGGCGTTCGCCATATGGAAAAACTGATTTTGATATAGCAATAAAACAATCTATGCAGCAAACAGATTGTTTAAAACTAGCAAATCGAGATTATCGTAACTTATCTGGTGGAGAACAACAGCGTGTGCAGTTAGCTAGAGTTTTAGCGCAGTTGTGGCAAGTACAGCCAACTGAAAAACTGCTCTTTTTAGATGAGCCGACTTCGGCACTTGATTTATATCACCAGCAACAAACCTTAAGATTATTAAAGAAACTGGCTTGCGAACAACAATTAGCCGTATGCTGTGTTTTGCATGATCTGAATTTAGCTGCATTATATGCTGATAAGATCTTATTAATTAATCAAGGAAAACTTGTTAAACAAGGTATACCTAAAGATGTTTTAACCGCAGAAAATATTAACCGTTGGTATAAGGTAGAATTAGGGATTTATCCTCATCCAGATAATGCTTGTGTACCTCAAATTTATTTAATGCGTTAAACAAAATAAATAAACTCTAATTGGTTACTCCATTTTAAGCTAAATTCAGTATATAATTTGAAAAAATAACAAATGGGGTCGGTTATGACTAATCAAAATAGTACCAGTTCTATTTCTGTTTCACATCTCTTAGATGCTAAACCGGCTTTTAGTTGCCAGCTAGATGGTAAAGGCAAAGCAATGCCACTTAATGAACAAAGTGTTCCTTCAGTTACACAGCCATTTTGGATTCATTTAGATTTTGCTAAGCAAGAAACCATCAATTGGATTAATACCACCCATTTAGTTCCTGATTTGATCAAAAACGAATTGATAAAATCGAACCAAATATCTAAAGAAATCCGTTTTGAGTCGGGGATTTTAGTGGTTTTAAAAGGGGTGAATTTTATTCCAAATGAGCTTCCAGATCCTATTGTGACTTTCCGTTTTTATATCACCGATAACATGATTATTTCAACCCGACATCAAAAAATTGGCGCCATTTCTCAGCTGCAAGACAATTTAGATAAAGGCATTGGACCTGTGGATGTTGCTGATTGGCTAATTCAAATATCTGATTTAATTAGCGATCAAGTTAATTTATCTTTTAATAGTACTCATAATAAAATCATCAGGCTAGAAGATTTAGTTCTTAACCAACGGATATTTTCATATAAAGAAATAGGCCGTGTACGTAAACAATTGATCGTTTTACGTCGGTTGTTATCACCGCAACGTGATATTTTTGTAAAAATTTCGACTGAAAGAATTTCATGGATTGATGATAACGATCGCCAACGGTTACACGATATTTCCAATCAGCAAAACCATTATGTATCTGACATAGATAGCTGTTTATTGCGGTTAGCTTCAATAATGGAGCAAATTAATAGTTTCTTGGCTGAATCAACCAATAAACGAATTTACTTAATGTCACTATTTACCATTATATTTACGCCGATTACATTTTTAACTAGTTTACTTGGCGTCAATTTAGCGGGTATTCCTTTTAGCCAACAAGAATGGTCTTTTATTGGGTTAATATTACTGCTTGTTGTTATTTGTATTGCTTCGGCTATTTGGCTTAAATATAAAAAGTGGTGGTAATTGTGGTCACATTTTTACAAAAAATGGATAAAAGGTTATGAGCGTTTATACAGTTAGTGATAAGGATATTATTAAGCCTTTATTTAACAACCAGCAAAAAACTAATTGCGAAAAGTTAATTTTAATTTGTTTTGTTTGCGTTTTTTTACCAAGCTGGGGATTGTATAATTTTCTATTGATGAATGTGGCTACATTGTTGGACTATACATTAGATACTCTCCTTTATGAAGCGTATATTGCTTGAAATATTTAATGAATAATCATTGTTATGCGATCTAATCATTCTTATCGTTTATTTATTGCTGAAAAACCCAGCTTAGCTAGAGCTATTGCTGATGTATTGCCTAAACCTCACCAAAAAGGCAATGGTTTTATTAAAGCAAGTAATGGTGATATTGTTAGCTGGTGTATTGGTCATCTTTTAGAGCAAGCTACACCAGAAATTTATGATCCTAAATATAAAAAATGGGTGATGAGTGATTTACCTATAGTGCCTGAAAAATGGATCTTAATGCCAAAAGACAATACAAAAAAACAATTTAATATTTTGGTCGATCTAATTAACTCTGCCGATCAAATTGTACATGCCGGTGACCCCGATAGAGAAGGACAATTATTGGTGGATGAAGTCTTAAATTATTGCCAATTACCGCCGAGCAAACGCAAAGCTATACAGCGATGTTTAATTAGTGATTTAAATGCGAGCGCTGTTGAAAAATCATTGCAACAATTACGTAATAACCAAGATTTTATTCCTTTATCAACCTCTGCATTGGCAAGAGCTCGAGCGGATTGGCTTTATGGCATTAATATGAGCCGGCTTTGCACTATTGTTGGACAAAAAAACGGTTATCGAGGTGTATTATCAATTGGGCGAGTACAAACACCTATTTTAGGGTTAGTGGTTAGGCGTGATTTAGAGATAGCACAATTTGTACCTAAACCTTTTTATGAAGTGTTTGCTGTATTGCAAACCAAAGACAATGAAACATTTAAGGCAAAATGGCAACCAAGCGAAGCCTGTGCACCTTATCAAGATGAAGAAGGGCGAGTATTAGTCAAAAAGTTGGCTGAAAATGTTTGTCAACGCATAAAAGGTAAACCAGGAACAATTGATAAAGTTAGTAACAAAAAGAAAGAGTTGGCACCTCCCATGCCATTTAATTTATCGGCACTGCAAATTGAAATGGCTAGGAAAAATGGATTAAGTGCGCAAGATGTACTCGACATTTGCCAATCGCTATATGAAAAGCACAAATTAATTACTTATCCAAGGTCAGATTGTCGCTTTCTACCCGAAGATCATTTAAAACAAATTATGGGCGTTAAGTCTGCTATTGAAAATAATTGCCCTGAGCTTCAAACTGCCATTGACCAGGCAAATTTTACTTTGCGTTCCAAAGCTTGGAATAATAAAAAAGTCGAAGCTCATCATGCTATTATCCCTACATTACGCAAAACTAAAATGACAAATTTGAGCGATAACGAAAAGGCGGTTTATCAAGTTATTGCAACGCAATATTTAGCGCAATTTTATCCTGCTTACAAATATGCCGAATTGCAAATTGATGTTGATATTCAAGGCGGGAAATTTATTGCTAAAGCAAACCAAATGCTTGATGAAGGTTGGAAGATTCTATTTAGGAGTAAAAACTACCAAACTGATGCAGATGATAATGAAACCAATGGGTTATTAACTAAATTGGTTAAAAAGGGGGAAACTGTGCAATGTGTTGATACTGAATTGCTGAGTAAAGAAACCCAGCCACCAAGAGCCTTTACCGATGCCACATTATTATCGGCTATGACGGGTATTGCCCGATTTGTTAAAGATCCTGAAATTAAAAAAATATTACGTGAAACGGATGGCTTAGGTACCGAAGCAACGAGAGCTGGTATTATCGAATTGTTATTTAAACGCCAGTTTTTGACTCGTCAAGGTAAAACAATACGTTCAACAGACGTGGGTAAAAATCTGATTTTATCATTACCTGATATCATGTCGATGCCCGACATGACAGCACATTGGGAATTACAATTAGATGAAATTAGCAAAAAAGAGTTTTCATACCAGCAATTTATGCACCAACTCAATTTATCACTACTAGAGCTTGTTAATCAGTTAAAAAATGCGCGATTGAATATTAGATCTTAGTGTCGCTATCATCATCAAAATAGAATGAAATGCTCGATTTATCTCTTTTTAACAACTTAGCGCAAGCGAAGAGAGTAACCGAAGAAGGGGTAATGATTTATAACACGGAAAGGCCGCATGGAACATTGAAGAACATGGCGTCAATTGAATGTAAAACACTAAAACAAGTAACTTAATTTTCTACGTCAGTTGTGTGCTAAGTTTGAGGAACTTTGCAAGATATGCTTAAAAGACGAATCGTCGCTTTGATTATGACCAAATTTACCTTTATTATTTTGATAAACTAAAGCAAAAAATTGCGCTATTTGATAAGAAGAAAAAAGCTAAAAGCAATCGCTTTCAATCCTTGAAAAAAAGGATAAATTATGTTTACATAAACCGCTACAATTAGATGATGATAGCTCTAATTTTTTCATTAATGCTTTTTCATGCGAAATAGCGCAATTAAAGCGGGAAATAAATCAAGTTGAAATAATAAGAGTGCGAGCGCGTTCAATATGCCGTGTCATTTCGCTGAACTGGGTATCAAAAAGAAATGACACATGCCTCAAAAAATAGGTTTTGAAAAAGCATTAAAGTTATTACAAAATAACCAACAACCATTAATGGGTACAGATGGCATTTTAACGCCTTGCTCGAACAATGCTACGCCTGTTTGTAAAGTAATTTATCCCACTACTCTAATTCGCTACCCAATTGATTAACTAGGTATTCTACTTCGTTATGTGCTGTCGTTGGGTAAACGATGATCCATAAATTATCATCCCCCGATATGACATTAGCAAGATTAAAACCTTGTTTTTTAAGTTCTCGATTAAAATCTGCTAATACTCCATCATTTGAAACAGTTGTGCGGTTATCGTAATGACGCATATTCGGGAACGAAACACGGTTAACACCAAAATTATTGAGTAACAGATCTGCAATCCCTAATTTAAGCTCATCAACGCTTTCGTTCCAATCGATTTGTAGCATAAATTCCGGTTGTAATATATCGCCTAATATCTCAACTTGGCGAAAAGTGATCAGTTCGTCTTCACTCACTAAATAATCTGTTTCAAATTCCTCATCTTCGTCTTCATCCCATTCATAATGATCAATCACATCATTAATCCATTGTAAATCAAGACTGTTAGTTAAAAGCGCTACCAATTTTTTTAAGTCTTGCCTAAATTCATCTGTAATAAGCCATTGCATATAATATTCCTTTCTATTTTAATTGATTTTTTACTATTGGATTTGTTGCTTTTATTATAAAGCAAATGATATTGTCAAATTAGCCTTGTGTAAATATCCCAAACTTAACACACAAGCCACCTAGAAAATTAAGCTGCTTGTTTTAGGAGATAGTTATATTATCAGCTAAAGGTAACAGTTAATTCTATTGCCAAAATCCATACTTAAGATGATTATGCTACAAAAATCATTCAGAAAAGTCATTGATTTTATTGGATTTTTTATTTTATAAAATGATGGTAAATAATAACATAAATTCTTTTGTCACAATACTACCTAAAAAGAGTTGGAATATTTTCAGAAGCCGAAGATACCAACAAAACAAACTTGATACAGACACCATTAGCTTTAGTGATATCAAAAACAAGCTGAATTTAATGTTAACTATATCTGGATAAGTGGCGGTACAGAAGGCATTGGTTCATTTTTTGGCGAGGATGAATGGTTAGTGCCTTAATATATACTAGGGGTAGGATATGCCGAAGTGTCTGTAATGCGAATGGTGTAGTCATCATGCTATCAGAAGCAGAAACCTACTGAAGTTAGCATAAACTAACTTCAGTAGGAATTTCCGTCCTTTAGGGCAGGGAGGATGTTAAGATTTGGATAGATAAAGTGAATGAAAAATCTATTTTATTATTACCCGCTCTGCTGATGTAGTCTGTTTAATTTCACCCAATAGCCATGCTGTTTCACCATGGTTATTTAGTAAGGTAATTGTTTTATCGACCCATGGTTTTGGTATGGCAATAATTAAGCCAACACCACAATTAAAGGTGCGATACATTTCATGGCGGCTAACATTGCCTGCTTTTTGTAACCAATTAAATATAGCAGGCCATTGCCAACTTGCTTCATTAATTATCGCTTGAGTATTTTCAGGTAACACACGAGGAATGTTTTCCCAGAAACCACCACCTGTTATATGTGCTATTGCATGGATATCAACTTGCGCAATTAAATCAAGTATGGGCTTAACATAGATTTTAGTTGGTGCTAGCAAGTGATCGGCAAGTGGTTTGCCGTCTAACTGTTCAGTAGCAGGGTTTACACCACTGACTTCAATAATTTTACGTACTAACGAATAGCCATTAGAATGAGCACCGCTTGAAGCTAATGCGATTAATGCATCGCCATCTTGCACCTTGCTACCGTCTATCATAGCTGATTTTTCAACTACACCAACACAAAATCCCGCTAAATCGTAGTCATTTCCCTGATACATGCCTGGCATTTCGGCAGTTTCGCCGCCAACTAAAGCACATCCTGATTGTTTACAGCCTTCGGCAATGCCTGTGACTACTGTTGCTGCAACATCGACATTAAGTTTACCTGTGGCATAATAATCAAGAAAGAATAAAGGTTCCGCACCTTGCACAATCAGGTCATTAACGCACATTGCCACTAAATCAATACCAATTGATTCATGGCGGTTTAAATCCATTGCTAGGCGTAATTTAGTACCCACGCCATCCGTGCCCGATACTAAAATTGGCTCTTTGTATTTTTGTGGAATAGCACATAACGCACCAAAACCACCCAATCCCCCCATAACTTCGGGGCGCTTGGTCTCTTTTACAACCGATTTGATGCGATTAACAAGTTCATTGCCGGCATCAATATCGACACCAGCATCTTTATAACTAAGAGAGTTGTTATTTGACACGGCAAGTTCCTTCCAATAAAAAATTGCTGTTTATTTTAGCAAGGATGATATTGGTTGGCGATCTATTATTAGGTAAAAGAATTGATTAATTAAAATAATTAATTGTTTTCAAACCAACTTTCTAAAATAATGATTGCGGAAGTCGCATCTACATGACCTTTTTCAAGTGCTCGATAACCGCGAGAAGCAAAAATATGTGATTTAGCTTCAACGGTTGATAATCGTTCATCTTGTAAATGGACTTGATAACCAAACATACCATGTAAACGGTTAGCAAATTTGCGTGCTCGGGCAGTGAGTGGTTGCTCTGTGCCATCCATATTTAAAGGCAATCCGACTACTAAAAAATCGGGTTTCCACTCGTTTAAGACCTTTTCGATTGTTTGCCAGTTAGGAATGCCATCGCGTGCCTTAAATGAGCATAAAGGGCTAGCTGTTTTAGTGATATCTTGGCCAATAGCCGCACCAATACTTGCTGTGCCAAAATCAAATGCGATAATCGTTGCCATTGGTTATGCATTTCCCATTTGGTGTGAAATGGTATTCATATTAATACCAAGAGATTCTGCTGCTTTTTGCCACCGTTCATTGATGGCAATCTCAAAAATAATTTTAGGATCTGTATCAGCAACTAACCAATTGTTTCGTGCTACTTCTTCTTCGAGTTGTAGCGATTGCCAGCTGGTATAACCTAATGCGAGCAATATATCTTTTGGTTGTTCAGGAGAACCGATAGTTTTTAATAAATCAAGCGATGTTGTAATCATCACATCGTCAGAAATTTGTATGCTTGATGAAAAACCTTGCTGTGGTGTGTGCAAAATAAACCCTTGTTCTTCAGCAATAGGACCACCAGCGAAAACGGGCTGTTCCAGTTCAGCACAATTTTTGCTTGCTGTTATATCTAAACGTGTCAGTACTGTTGATACATTAAGTTCTAATATCGGTTTATTAATGGTGATACCCATAGCACCATCGCGGTTATGCTCACAAATGTAGATAACCGAGCGACTAAATGTTGAATCGCTTATCGTTGGCATAGCGATGATAAAATGATTTTTTAAATTCATATGTTCACATTTTTAATAGTTTATAACGCGCATTTACCAATTTTAACTTTATGCTCAACATTACAGCGCATTAATAGCTCAGGCTCTCCGGTTTCTTCGTTGATTGATTCTGATACAATATTAAAATCCTGAGAAAGAAAAAAATCAATCGCTACGGTATTTTTTTTATAAACATGCGCTAGCAGTTCATTATGGCGTTGTTTTGCTTTTTCAACGAGTGCTTTACCTGTCCCTTGTCGGCGAAAAGCCTCATCAACAAATAAACCTGAAATATAGTTTTCAGTTATGCCAATAAAACCTTTTACTCCTTCAAGATCTTGAACATATAATGTCGACATAGGAATGAGCATTTTTACTAATTCATAATTTTGTTTGAAAAATTGAGGATCAATAAAACGATGTGCTTGTTCATTACCTTCTAGCCATATAGCCATGACTTTATCTAAATCTGCTGTTTTATATTCTCTGATCATTTTTTTGCTCTACTTATTTAATCGACGTTCAATGGCATCCATTAACATACCTGTAATGGAAAGATTTGGGTTTTTTGCCTCAATTTCACGAACACAAGTGGGACTTGTTACGTTAATTTCAGTTAGCTTATCGCCAATAATATCTAAACCAACAAATAGTAAGCCTTTTTCTTTTAACGTTGGAGCAATACTTTTGGCAATATGCCAATCACTTTCACTTAATGCTCTTACTTCTCCGTGCCCACCTGCGGCAAGGTTACCTCGAGTTTCCCCTTTTTGTGGAATTCTTGCTAAACAATAGGGTACAGGCTCACCATCGACAACCAAAACACGTTTATCCCCGTCTGTTATCGCTGGTATGTAAGTTTGAGCCATGCAGTAACGTGAGTTGTGCTCAGTTAAGGTTTCAATGATAACCGACACATTGGGATCACCAGCTTTAATTCTAAAAATTGACGCTCCACCCATACCGTCAAGTGGCTTTAAAATGATATCGTTATGCTCTTGATAAAAGGATTTAATCTGTTGAGTTTGACGAGTAACCAATGTTTCAGGCGTAAATTTTGCAAACCATGCAGTAAACAATTTTTCGTTACAATCACGTAAACTTTTAGGCTTATTTACTACTAATACGCCTTTTGCCTCAGCACGCTCTAGAATATAGGTTGCATAAATAAATTCGGTATCAAATGGGGGATCTTTACGCATTAATATGACATCAAGATCACTTAAGGGTATGGTTTGTTCATTGTTCATATCGAACCAATGGTGATCATCATTACAAACAGTTAATGTCCGTGTTGTCGCATAAGCTTCACCATTGCGTAAGAAGAGATCATTCATTTCCATATAAAAAAGTTGATACCCTCGCTTTTGTGCCTCAAGTAACATGGCAAAACTGGTGTCTTTTTTTATTTTGATATGACTAATTGGGTCCATTACAATGCCCAGTTTTATCATAATGACTCCTTACTGATTTTATCTACTTAATTGGGTTTTTATATTAAAATATAGGTATTACCTAAAGCGCTTTGTCAAGGCTTAATGGCAACACCCAAAATAATGCTTGCTGTTATCATACTCGTTACTAAGCCAGTTGCAAAGTAATCATTACTTATCGGCTACATTTTGCCGTGTTTATCCAAGATCGCCTAAGTGCACTTGTAATGCGGTAAGCGCTGTGAGTGCAGCGGTTTCTGTTCGTAACACCCTTGGTCCGAGTAAAATATCTGTAAAATGATAGTTATGCGTCATGCTAATTTCATTGTCAGACAATCCACCTTCTGGCCCAATCAATAAATAAATTTTTTTATGCTCATTAGCTAATTGTTTTATGCCGTGTTTAGCTTTAGGATGTAAATTGAGTCTTAATCCTTCCGTTAAACTTGCACACCAGTTTTCTAATTTCATGACAGGTTTGATTTCAGGTATTATATTGCGTCCACACTGTTCACAAGCTGAAATCACAATTTTTTGCCACTGTTGTGTTTTTTTATCTAATCTTTCGGTATCGAGCTTAACCCCACAACGTTCAGAAAGTAGTGGCGTTATACTACTGATACCTAACTCAACCGATTTCTGAATAGTAAATTCCATTTTTTCGCCGCGTGATATCACTTGCCCCAAATGGATCTCTAATGGCGATTCGCGATTATCTAAAATGGACGAAGCTGTTTTGACTGTAACCGATTTTTTATTGACTTCATGAATAATCGCAGGGGTAATATGATTAGCTCCATCAAATAAGATAATTTTTTCACCGACCTTCATTCGTAATACACGAATGAGGTGGTTAAACGCATTATCATCCAAGGTAATAAGGCTATTTTGCTCAATAATAAAAGGTTGAAAAATTCGAGTCATAATTACGGATATTTAGTATTATTTAAAATAAATTATAGCGTAATTTAACAAGATTCGGTAATCTCTATTTAATGTAATTAGGCATTTGGAATCGGGTATGAATACATACAGCAAAGATAGGGTACTGATTGAAGGATTAACTGTTCTAACAACCATCGGCGTCTATGATTGGGAAAAGACCATCAAGCAGAAGCTAGTTCTTGATCTTGAAATGGCATGGGATAATAAACCTGCTGGCGAAAGCGATAATGTATCGCTTTGTTTAAACTATTTTGAGGTTAGCCAAACGATAACACACTTTATTCAATCTTCGAAATTTGAGCTGATTGAATGTGTAGCAGAGCGAGTCGCTGAAATGATTATTAAACAATTTTCTGTTAATTGGTTGAAAGTTAAAGTATCTAAACCAACAGCAATAGCAAATGCTCGGAATGTTGCTGTAATTATTGAACGTACAGCAAATTACTAAACTAAATTGATTGTCAAAGAAGGCTATCAGGATGGATGATCAAAAACAAGATTTAACGACTCAAAAAAAACATCATACTGCTAAAGGGTTTAAACATGATGCATCTTTTAAAATTAAAATTGGCGAGTTTTTACGTTGGCGTTTTAAGCGTAAAGTGTTACCACCTAAAGTAGGTTATCATACTTTTAACCAAACATGGTTTGAGCCAATCAATCTCAGTTTACCTGATGATAGAGTTTGGTGGATTGGTCACTCAACAACATTGATTCTTTTAAATGGTAAGATGATTTTAACTGATCCTATCTTTTCTAAGCGGGCTTCACCTTCGCAATTCATAGGACCTAAACGGCGAACACCGCCAGCTTTAGATATTGAACAATTGCCACAGATTGATTTTATTGTTATTTCACATAACCATTATGATCATCTTGATTATAAAAGTATTCAGCAATTATTGGCTCGTTTCCCTCATGTTGTCATTATGGTTCCGCTTGGTTTAAAAAAAACATTACTAAAGTGGGGGGCTAAGAACACTATTGAATTAGATTGGTGGGATTGTAAAACTATTGATGGGCTTACTTTTTCTGCTACCCCAGCTGTACACTGGAGCAATCGAGGATTGTTTGATGTGAATAAAGCATTATGGTGTGGTTGGATGATCCAATCTAAGATTGCTAATCAAACAAAAACAGTCTATTTTATGGGGGATACTAGCTATTGTGTTGAATTAAAAGAGATTGCTAGGCGTTTTCCTTCAATTGATTTGGCATTAATACCTATTGGTGCTTATGCGCCACGTTGGTATATGAAATCACAGCATATTGACCCCAAGCAAGCTGTGCAACTGTACGATGAATTACAATGCCATTCAGCCATAGCTATTCATTGGGGAACATTTGAATTAGCTGACGAGCCATTAGATGAACCGTGCCAGTTATTAAATGAATATAAAGCAAACCGCCACTTTAATCTATTAAAAATAGGTGGTACTTTTGCTATTAATCACATTCATTCTGAATTAAAATAATTCCCATAAAAAAAACAGCAATGCTGTTAAATATTTAATGCGTTTGCCCAAAAAAGGAGAATGAAATGAAAGCTACGGTTATTGGTTTGTCTTGTTTGATGTTTAGCTTGGCATTAGTTGGATGTGGAGGTAAAAACGACGAAGGTAAAACTTATCATTGGTCAAAAGCTCACGGTGTTTTAGAAGATTGTCGTGGGATGATGAGTAAATCACAACAATGTGAAACGAATTCAAACAATCAACAATACCTATTTAAAATCGATAAATACTAATATGAGTGCGTGGCTTATTTATGCGCTACTTTCCGCTATCACTGCGGCATGCGTAGCTATTTTAGGTAAAATTGGTTTACAGCACCTTGATGCCAACACAGCAACTGCAATTCGTGCTATTGTCATGGCTATTTTTTTAGTTGGGGTGGTTGCTGTTCAAGGTAAACTAAGCCTTATCAACACGTTTTTTAATGATAAAAAGGCGTTATTTATTATTGCACTAAGTGGCATTGCCGGTGCGCTATCTTGGCTATTTTATTTTATGGCGATTAAAGAGGGCAAAGTATCGCAAGTTGCGCCAATTGACAAGTTAAGCGTAGTTTTTGCTGTTGTATTTGCTGCTATTTTATTCGGTGAAAAGGTTTCGCTATTAGCTGGTGTAGGGGTTGCTATGATTGCCGTAGGCGCGATATTAGTTGCACTATTTTAATTATATCTCAACTTATTATCTGCCAGCGGGTTATACCGTTATATAGTAATAAACCAATATAACGATATGTTCATAATGTTACATACCACCTATTTACACAACTAAATCATACACATAATAAATGTGCATGACTATTATGGTAAATAATGCAAATGGGTATTTAAACCACGCTTACTTTAGTAAACGATTAAACAGCTCAACCGTTACCTGCTCCCCTTTGCTGACATTACCACGATCCTGTTCAAGCACAATAAAACAATTAGCTTGCTTAAATGATTGTGTCATATGCGATCCTTGCTGACCTGTTGTGCTAACTTCTAACTCATTTTGTGCATTTATTTGTAACATACCACGTTGAAAGTCTACTCTACCAAGGCTCTTTTTAAGATTGGTTGCAGTGCTTACTTTAAAGGTTAAATCAATGGCTGGTGCTTCAACCCCTGAAAGCGCTAAAATTAGTGGTTGTACTAATTGATAAAAAGTCACTAAGGTTGAAACTGGATTGCCGGGCAAACCACAAAATAGCGCCTCGCCAATGTTGCCAAAGGCAAAAGGCTTGCCAGGTTTCATCGCAATTTTCCAAAAGCTGATTTTGCCAAGCGCTTCTAAAGCCACTTTAGTATAATCTGCATCGCCCACAGAAACGCCACCGCTGGTGATGACTAAATCAGCTTGGTTCGATGCGGCTATCAACGCTTGTTTGATTTGAGCAGGGTCATCAGAAATGATACCAAGATCGACAATGTCACAGTTAAGCTCAGTTAATAATAATTTTAGCGTGAAACGGTTACTATCATAAATAGCACTATTACCAGCTAAAGGCTCACCAATTGGCGTTAATTCATTACCTGTTGATAAGATAGCTACTTTCAGTTTTTTAAAAACCAAAACTTCACTAATGCCTAATGTCGCAAGGGTTGATAGTATAGGGATGGTTAATTTTTCTCCTTTACTCACAACGGCAGTGTCTTTTTTTATATCTTCGCCCATACGGCGGATATTATCGCCAACTTTTACCTCATTTAAAAAAGTGATACCTAGCTCCGATTTTTCGGTCTGTTCTTGCATCACTACGGCATCAGCATCATTAGGTACGGGTGCTCCAGTCATAATACGTAAACAAGTACCTTGTGGCCAATTAAGATTACTTATATCATCGCCAGCTAAAATAATGCCCGCTATAGGTAATAATTTAGATTGATTAACATCGGATAATCTAACGGCATACCCATCCATCGCTGAGTTATTAAAGCTTGGCACATTAATCGGCGACATTACCGGTTCAGTAGTGATACGTCCTAATGCATCGAACAAAGAAACTTTTTCGCAATTGAGTGATTTTATGGCTGATGCGCGTTGAAGCATTTGCTGTTTGGCTTGTTGAAATGTGAGTAACATAAAAGTGTGCCTTCCTTATGTTTATGAAGCTATTATTTGATCTTGCTAAGAAATTTCAGGAAATGTATCTGTTTTAGTAAAAATCACTTTTTTATCAAGATTGAATTGATCTTTATGATTGCTAATATAACAACGTCGCCAAAAGGCGACGTCAAATCATTAGCTATAC
Source organism: Gilliamella sp. Fer1-1 (assembly GCF_001690825.1). NCBI lineage: Bacteria > Pseudomonadati > Pseudomonadota > Gammaproteobacteria > Orbales > Orbaceae > Gilliamella > Gilliamella sp. Fer1-1. The sequence continues at coordinate 12,479 of NZ_LZGX01000050.1, read as the reverse complement.
ATTAAATAAGAAGTTCATAATATCGCCATCTTGCACGACATAATCTTTACCCTCAGCGCGCATTTTGCCTGCTTCTTTTGCACCTTGTTCACCGCCGTATTTAATAAAATCTTCAAAAGCGATAGTTTGAGCGCGAATAAACCCTTTTTCAAAATCAGTATGAATTTTACCTGCTGCTTGTGGCGCTGTATCGCCAACTGAAATTGTCCATGCTCGAACCTCCTTAACACCTGCTGTAAAGTACGTTTGTAAATTAAGCAAACTATATCCTGCACGAATCACGCGGTTTAGACCAGGTTCTGTTAACCCTAAATCTTGCATAAATTCGTCACGATCAGCATCATCAAGCTCAGCAAGCTCGGCTTCAATTGCGGCACATACAGGTACAACTATGGCCTTTTCTTGTTCAGCAATGGCTTTGACTTTATCTAAATAAGGATTGTTTTCAAAACCATCTTCATTCACATTAGCGATATACATGGTTGGTTTTAGGGTTAAAAAGCTTAGGTATTTAATTGCATCAAGCTCTTCTTTACTTAAATCAAGTTGCAACAATTTTTTACCTTGCTCTAAATGTGGTAAGCATTTTTCAAGGATTTCTAATTCAAATTTGGCCTCTTTATCGCCACCTTTGGCACGTTTTTGTAGGCGCGTTATTGCACGTTCGCAAGCTTCAAGATCGGATAGGGCAAGTTCAGTATTAATAATCTCGATATCTTCAGCCGGATCGATCTTGCCAGCGACGTGAATGATATTATCATTTTCAAAACAACGTACAACATGGCCAATGGCTTCAGTTTCACGAATATTAGCTAAAAATTGATTACCTAAACCTTCACCTTTCGACGCACCTTTAACTAAACCTGCAATATCAACAAATTCCATAGTAGTTGGCAATGTACGTTGTGGTTTTACAATTTTTGCCAGTTCATCTAAACGTGGATCGGGCATCGGCACAACCCCAGTGTTTGGCTCGATAGTACAAAACGGAAAGTTAGCCGCTTCAATGCCAGCTTTAGTTAGTGCGTTAAAAAGCGTTGACTTACCCACATTAGGTAGTCCGACGATACCACATTTAAATCCCATATTGTTTGTTACCTTTTATCATAAATGTCTTAAAAATAAGGGGAGATTATATACTAAATTGTGCTATTTATGCCAATGTTCTTAGCGATAAATCCACGAGGAATTAAACAAATTAACAGTTACTATTTATTGTTTATTACCAAGCTTAGTTTATTACCAAGTTAATATTTGCTGTATACTGGCCATAACCCACCCACTTAGTCATTTAGTTATTGTTCTGTATTCAAACCGATTTGGTAAAGTTGATTCTTTTTAAGTCCATATATTTCAGCGGTAATAGCTGCTGCTTTTTTTAATGGCAGTTCTTTTTGCAATAGTTTAAGAGTACCAATCGCCTTTGGATCAATATCTTCCTCTGATTTTGTATGGCCTTGCACGATTAACACAAATTCACCTTTTTGGCGGGCAGGATCTTCATTTAACCAATTTATCAACTCATTAACCTTAAAACTGACAATAGTTTCCCACGTTTTGGTTAACTCTTTAGCCAAAATAATTGGCTTATCAGCACCCCAAATAGTTTGCATATCATTAAGCGTGTCTAATAAGCGATGAGTCGATTCATAAAAGATGATTGTGCGTGGTTCGTCTAATAAATGGGTAAGGTAATCTTGGCGTGCTTTAGTTTTAGCGGGTAAAAAACCCTCATAAATAAACTTATCTGACGGTAATCCTGAAGCACATAGAGCTGTTATCGCAGCGCAAGCGCCAGGAATTGGTACGACTTTAATGCCATTTTCGTGACATGCTTTAACCAAATGATATCCTGGATCGTTAATTAATGGTGTACCTGCATCAGAAATCAACGCAATGGATAACCCTGATTTGAGTTTCTCGATAAGTATATTGGATTTTTCTTGTTCATTATGATCATGCAAAGCAAACAGCTTCGCTTTAATTCCCAAATGTTGTAAAAGTAAGCCACTATGACGCGTATCTTCAGCCGCAATCAGATCGACGCTTTTAAGTGTATCGATCGCTCTAAGCGTAATATCATCTAAATTTCCGATGGGGGTAGCAACAATATATAAAGTCATTATTTTTAATCACATTAAATTTTTATAGAAAGATGGTAAAGATACTGTACGAACCCTCATTTTATTGTATATACTCATTACTTTCAAAATAAATTCGACTAGTCTGAGTAAATTAGTTAGCGAATATAACTTAAAATAACTTGCTTATGACTAGAATTTGCTTATGGCAACAATTTGCGTGTGCAGTCTTAGTTGATAAAGTGGTTAACCTAAATTAAAAGTGAATAGTATCAGGTTCAATTGATTTGAGTATGCATCGTTATTTTTATGAAAATGATATGCTGACAAGCTAAATATTAGCTAAAATCATAAAGAACTAAATAAAATTATTGATTTACTTAATAAGTAATCAATATAATAGCTTTTTACTATAAAAACGTTAAAATGTGCAAATATCCCCATATGTGCTGAAAATAGTATTTTGCATAAGATAACTAAAAATGAAATTCTAGAATGAAAGGTGTTGCTTTGAAAAAAATACTGACATTAAGTTGCTTAAGTTTGTTAGCGGTTGCTTGTACTCAAACCGAGCAAGCCGAAATTGAAGATATTTCGGGAGCAGGTGGATCATCAACGTCTTCTGTTTACACCAAACCACCTGCGAATATTTCAACGGGTGGTAGAGCCTCTTCTACACCTTCATCAAGACAAACGACAACGTCCAATACAAATACCGCTAACGACACTCATTCTATAAGTGCTAACAGTAATGATACGGTAATTAGCAACGAGCGTATTGTTTATAACCGTAATTATGACGAAATACCTAAAGGTGGATATCAAGGCGATACTTATACTGTAAAACGTGGGGATACATTGTTTTATATTGCGTGGGTAACAGGTAACGATTACCGTTCACTAGCGGCTAAAAATAATATCAAAGAACCCTTTGCCGTTAATGTTGGGCAAGTGTTAGATGTTAGTGGTGGTACTGTTGTCGTAACCCAAAAAACCACTACACATCCAGCAACATCGAATAAAGTTAATAGCAATAATACTACTATCGCAATGGGGCAAGCCAAAACGAGACCAACGATCACTAAAACAACAACGACTTCGATTACTACAACAAATAAAAATCAACAACCAACGACAATCGAAAAAACGGAAACTATCACTGAGCCGTTAGATAGTTCTTCTGACATTATACCAACCCGTACTTCAAAAGTGAATGTGGCTAATATTTCATGGCAATGGCCAGCACGGGGTAAGATTGTTGAAAAATTCTCAAATATAAGTAAAGGTATTGATATATCAAGCTCAGTTGGGGCTAAAGTCATGGCAGCGGCTGATGGGCGTGTTGTGTATTCGGGCAATTCATTACCTGGTTATGGTAATTTAATTATTATTAAGCATAATGATGATTACTTAACAGCGTATGCGCACAACCAATCTATATTAGTAAAAGAACAGCAAGCGGTGCGTGCAGGTGAACAAATTGCTACAATGGGGGCCACGGGCACTTCGTCGGTTAGGTTACACTTTGAAATTCGATATAAAGCGCAATCAGTTGATCCGTTAAAATACTTACCAAAAAAATAAATGTTTTGAATTAAGCGTTCTAATTCAAAACAAATAGGCAGGCATGGTTGTATATACCACTTGCCTATAAACCAAATACACTTAAAATTTAATTATACGTAATAAAGGAGTTATACTCATGGCTGTAAAAAAATTAGTGTTAATTCGACATGGAGAAAGTGTTTGGAACCAAGAGAACCGTTTTTGTGGTTGGACTGACGTTGATTTATCTGATAAAGGCAATAAAGAAGCTGCTGAAGCAGGTAAATTACTAAAAAAAGAAGGTTTCACATTTGATTATGCTTACACTTCAGTATTAAAACGCGCTATTCACACATTATGGCACGTTTTAGACGAAGTTGATCAAGCATGGTTACCCGTTGAAAAAAGTTGGAAATTAAATGAACGCCATTATGGTGCATTACAAGGTTTAAACAAAGCAGAAACCGCAGCAAAATATGGCGATGAGCAAGTAAAATTATGGCGTCGTGGTTTTGCCATTACCCCTCCTGCACTTGAAAAATCAGATGAACGTTTTCCTGGACATGATTCACGCTACAGCAACTTACCTGAAGCAGAATTACCATTAACGGAAAGTTTAGCATTGACTATTAAACGTGTACTTCCTTATTGGGAATCAACAATTGCGCCACGCGTAGCTAAAGGTGAGCGTGTTATTATTGCCGCTCACGGTAATTCACTGCGTGCACTAGTAAAACATTTAGACAACATCAGTGATGATGATATCATTGAGCTTAACATCCCAACTGGGGTGCCGTTAGTGTATGAATTTGATGACAATATGAAAGTCATTAAACACTATTATCTCGGTAATGCTGATGAAATCGCTGCAAAACAAGCGGCTGTTGCAAACCAAGGTAAAGCAAAATAATTATTTCTTAAAGTTAAAAAAGGTAGGTTATTTAACTTACCTTTTTTATTACCTACATCACAGCTTTTATTCATTATTTTTATTCATTGTTTTTATTTTGAGAGCGTTATTTTGTCTAAGATCTATTATATATATGGCGTAATGAATGCCGGAAAATCTACCGAACTACTACAAATTGATCACAACTATTTAAGTAATAATATGCAAACATTACTACTTAAGTCATCGGTTGATACACGTGATTCGGCTGTCGAAATTGTCTCTCGCTTAGGATTACGCAAAAAAGCATTACTGCTTGATGACACAACTGTTGATGCCATCATTGAGCATATCAAACAAAATCAATATGCCTGCATATTGATTGATGAAAGTCAGTTTTTATCGCGCAACACCATCTGGAAGCTCTCTGATGTGTGTGATGAATATAGCGTCCCAATTATGTTCTTTGGTATTAAAACCGATTATATGGGGCATCTGTTTGAAGGATCTAAAACGCTACTTGAAATTGCCGACAATTTTAGAGAGCTTAAAACCGTATGCTGGTGTGGAAAAAAAGCCACCATGATTTTATTAGAAGGGCAAGATGGTCAAATTGTTAAATTTGGCAATTCCATTCATCTGGGTGATAGCGAATACCATTCAGTGTGCCGAAAACACTGGAAGGTTGGGCAAATTAGGCCTAAAAACTGATATTCTAAACATTTCACACTGATTTTAAGTCAATAAATTACGCTTATAGGCTCATTTATTTGATGCTAAAAAAGTGTGAATGACCTCTCATTTTTGCCATTTTCTTTTATTGCTTCTTCGGTTTTTATGTCATATTGACTGAAACGATTCAGTATTAACTTATTAATGATGAGGTCTTACCATGAAAATCAAAATTGTTTCATTAGCAGTGCTACTTAGTTTGGCTAGTTATCATGCCAATGCGAAAGAATTTGTATTGACTGATAATGAAAACGGCCTTGCTAAAGGGAATTGGTCGATTTCAAGTCAAGCTTTAGGTGTAAAAGGTAAAACGTTTACTATTGAAAATACCGTGCTTAAAGGTGGTAAACAAGATGGTACTGAAGTTTTAACTATTTCTAGTGATAACTTCACGATTAAATTAAGCCCAACTCGAGGATTAGGTATTTTGTCGGTTGTTGGTGATGGTGTTCGTATGGGCTGGGATTCGCCAGTAAATGAAATTGTTCACCCCAAATATATCAATTTAGAAAGTCGTGGAGGCATAGGTTGGCTAGATGGTTTTAACGAAATGATGGTGCGCTGTGGTTTTGAGTGGACAGGTCATGCGACGCAAGCTGATGGTATGATGTATACACTCCATGGTCGTGCACAAAACACGCCGGTATCTAAATTAACGGTGGATATTGCTGATAAAGCACCATACACTATTACAGTGAAAGGTTTAATCAAAGAAAATACGTTCAAAAAAAATCACCTAGAAACGTGGGCATCACTTAGCTATGTACCAGGAAGTAGGGAGTTTACCGTGCATGATGTGGTGACTAATAAAAGTGATTATGCACGCGATTACCAAATTATCTACCATAGCAATTTTGGTACGCCAATTCTTGAAGAAGGTGCACAGTTTGTTGCGCCAGTAAAAGAAATCTCACCATTTAACGATTATGCTAAAAATGGTTTAAACACATGGCAAACTTATTTAGGACCAACAAAAGGCTTTGATGAAATGGTATTTAATGTGTATCCTTTCGCTGATAGCAACGGTCAAACTCAAGTAATGGTAACTAACAAAGTTGGCGATAAAGCCGCTGGTATTGCTTATAATATTAAACAGTTGCCTGTCCTTTCGTTGTGGAAAAACACCGACACACTGAAGCAAGGTTATGTCACCGGTTTAGAGCCAGGTACCAGCTTTGCTTATCCTGTAACTATTGAGCGTGAACAAAAACGTGTTCGACAACTTGAGCCAGGACAAAGTGCAGAGTTTACCTTAACTTATAGTTTATTATCGAATAAAGATGATGTAACAAAATATGCAAAAAAAATCGAGGCTATTCAAGGTAACCAACAAACCAAAGTTGTTAAAGAACCCATGGCTAAAGAATAAATCACTAAAAATGGCTGCCAAAATCTTATATTGGTAGCCATCAATAACCGCTTAATAACTTAACCTCCGCTTCTTAATTTATTTATTATCAATGTATCAATAAAGCTAAGAATAACCTGCTGTCTACTTGATTCGCTACGCATATATAGGGTATAGTCACTTCCTTGATAGCTGGCTTTAATATCGCTTGTTATGAGCAGTATAATGTTATAAGTTGACTGTTTAAATTAATGATTTTATCGCAATTGGATATTAATACAGGAATAGACATGACAACGCGTCGAATAATAATTGGCATTAGTGGTGCAACAGGAATTGCTTATGGAATAAAAGCGTTAGAGCTATTAAAACCAATGGACATCGAAACTCATCTTGTTATTTCTAAAGCAGCACAAATAACAAGTGCATACGAAGTTCCTAACATGAATATAAAACAAATTGAAGCACTTGCAGATAAAGTGCATTCCATTAACAATATTGGTGCTGCAATTGCTAGTGGCTCTTATAAAACAATCGGCATGCTAGTTGCTCCTTGCTCAATGCGTTCATTATCGGCGATTGCTAATAGCTTGTCAGATAATTTACTGACTCGTGCTGCTGATGTCGTATTAAAAGAGCGACGTCGGTTAGTCTTAATGATTAGAGAAACACCACTTCATTTGGGGCATATTAAAAATATGGAATTAGTCACATTAATGGGGGGCGTGATATTTCCACCCGTGCCAGCACTTTATCAGCATATTAGTAGTATTGATGACATGATCACCCACAGTGTAGCTAGGGCGCTTGATTTGTTTGGCATGGACGTTCCATCGCTACCTCGTTGGGGTGAAGATCTGCACCTTAACGTTAAACCTGAATAATGTCAATCGAGTCCAGAAAATATGCAAACGGATCCTAGAATTATTAAATTCATCAAAAAGCATCATGTATTATCGCTTCACGTCATCTTGCCAGACAACAAACCATGGGCATGTAATGCCTTTTATGTCTTTGATGAACGTGTAATGTGCTTGTATCTCCTTTCCGAATTAAAAACTGAACATGCTAAAGCCATGTTAACTTGCCCACAAGTTGCAGGCACAATTAGTGTGACACCTAAAACGGTTGCCCAAATTCAAGGCATCCAATTTCAAGCTCAAGCAATACAATTACAAAAAGAACAGGCCAAGCACGCTTATGCACAATATTATCAAGCATTTCCGTTTGCTAGAATAATAAAAGCACCAATTTGGTCATTACAGTTACAACGTGTAAAGATGACCAGTAATTTATTGGGGTTTGGACGAAAAATCTATTGGAACCAAGAAGAAAAAGAGAGTTAGCGTGGTTTTTATATTTCTAAAAAATATCCATTCACCCTATTTTCATTGTTAAAAAACAAAACGTTATAAATAATTAGCAAAAAGAGTGCTTAAAAAACTTCAATAAAATCAATGGCTTTTCTGACTGCTTTTTGTTGTTTTTTAACAAGTTTACTTGGCGCTATGTCATAGGCATTTTTAGTTAATAAGCATCGTTTTTTGTCGAACCGGTATTATTGCTTATTAGCCTTTGTCTTTTTTCGATTATTTACCTTAAATATAAAAAGTGCTAGCAATTGGGTTAATTATTTTATAAAAATAGAAAAAGGGATAGAAATGTTTATCAAGTTGATAATAAAAGTGTTATTAATCATTTAATTAGCGATTTTTATCTTCAATTATTTTCGCCAGCTCATCGTTTGCTCTTTGTAAAAAAGCGTTGTCTTTTAGAATAAAAAGGTAGGTTTTGAATCGTTTTATGGGATCTACAGCAAAAAGAAACAGCGCGGTCACAATGATAAAGACTGTCAAAGTAGCAATAATGATATCAATTACCCAAGGTGAGCTTAGCATAGTAATAATGTTAGCCAGCAGTATAATAAATGCCAACACAAAGGCAATGCCACTAAATAACACTTCTGTAATTAAATATGGTTTAAGTGGTGTAATGTGTTTTTTTTCGATTTTAAAATATTGCGTTAATAAATCTAATTGGGTGAGTTTAATTAGATTATGGGCATCAGCATTAATTAATGAAATAGCAATATTTTCTTTGTTGATACTGCCTGATTTATAAAAGCAGACTTTTTCCCAAATAAGTTTCTTTTTGATGTTATTTAAATAATCCATTTGATATTTTGAGTGAGGTACTTTTTCTAAAATATCGGCATACTTAATGATATTATCAAAATTTTCATTTTTAGTTCGTTTTTTGTAGATAAATGCAACCAAAGACAGAACAAAGATAATTACCAAATTGAACCAGTTAGCATAAAGTAATTCAGAAGGGTTCATTTAACATATTCTCGTTAATTTATCGTAGTGTGATTGTAACTTATATTGGATAAGAGCGGTATCGATTCTATATCATAATGTAAATAAAAAAGCCCATAAGTGTTGTTTTTTAGTAAATGCCGTCCTTTTGCTATTTTATGGGTTGACATCTGTTTGCTAAAGGCGTATAAATTCCCCCGCCTTTTAAGCTTTTCTTTCTTTTTAGCTATTACATAAGTTAAAAATAAGAGTAAAGAAAAGTTGAAATACAAAGTGTAGAGTTCAATTTACAGGAGAAATATGGACACTCAATCGGATCACCCCAAAATGAGGGGCGATAAATTTAAACACATCATTATCGGTTAATGAACCTGTCTGAATCATCATTTTTTCAGTTCACAAACCGAAATTGATAAAACGGTAACGGTGAACGATATGCATTTTTTTACACGCTATCACACAAATTCAAAACATCAATGCGCGCAAGGCTTAATACTGCGTGTTTTACACCTTTCAGAAAAACACTTAGAACCACCGAGTTGTATCTAAATTCTTAATTAATTCTATTGGCTAATTTAATGCTCAGCATTGGCTGTACAAATTAGCAGCACAAGTTAGCTGCAAAAATAGCTTATGGGCTAATTTTGTTATGCACTAAATTTTAGCTTATCAAAAAATTCAATTACTTATCGTTACTTGGTAACAATGAGTTGGCATGCTTTTGCCAAAATTATGAATATAGGTACGTAAGATGACAAAAAATACATCACAACATAAAACACAAAATAGTGTAGATATCAAAGCTATCAATGAAGCTCAAAGTAGCCTCGATAGTATTTTATCTAAATTTCAATCGAGCCTTTCAGGTTTAACGCAAGAAAATGCAAAATCAAGAATTGAAAAATATGGTAAAAATGAAGTCGCACGAGAAAAAGCTCCCTCAATTTTAGTGCAATTATTAATGGCATTTAATAACCCATTTATATTTGTATTATTAGCGTTGGCCTCTGTTAGTTTTGTGACTGATTTCTGGTTGCCTTTGCAAAATGGCGAAGAAACGGATTTAACAGGGATTATTATTATTCTAACAATGGTGTCACTAAGTGGATTATTACGTTTTTGGCAAGAATTTAGATCAAACAAAGCTGCTGAAGCGTTAAAGTCAATGATTCGCACAACAGCGACCGTGTTGCGCCGTGCGCATAAAGATATAAGCCCAGAACGCATTGAAATTCCATTAAGTGAAATTGTTCCCGGTGATATTGTTTATTTATCTGCTGGTGACATGATCCCAGCAGATATTCGATTGATTGAGTCGCGAGATTTATTTGTTAGCCAAGCTGTTTTAACGGGTGAATCAATTCCTGTTGAAAAGTACGATACATTAGGTGCTGTTACGCAAAAAACAACTGATAATATTGAAGCATCCAATATTAGTAAAGATAATTTACTTGATGTAAATAACATCTGTTTTATGGGAACTAATGTCGTAAGTGGCACTGCGACGGCTATTGTCGTTGCGACTGGTGCTGATACACATTTTGGATCATTAGCAAAATCGATTGTAGGATCTCGTGCTGAAACCTCGTTTGATCGAGGGGTTAATAGTGTTAGCTGGTTACTTATTCGATTTATGTTAATTATGGTGCCAATCGTCTTTTTTATTAATGGTTTTTCAAAAAATGATTGGGGTGATGCTGCACTTTTTGCTTTAGCTGTAGCTGTTGGCTTAACGCCTGAAATGTTACCAATGATTGTGAGTGCCAATCTAGCAAAAGGTGCCGTTGGCATGGCAAAGCGCAAAGTGGTTGTTAAACGGTTAAATGCCATTCAAAATTTTGGCGCAATGGATATTTTATGTACCGATAAAACTGGCACTTTAACACAAGATAAAATCATTTTAGAACATCATCTTGATATCAATGGTCAAGTTGATTCATCGGTTTTAGAACTTGCTTGGCTTAACAGCTATTATCAAAGCGGTATGAAAAACTTGATGGACAAAGCGATCATTCGTTTTACTGAAGAAAAGACCAATATGAAAAGGGTTGGGGTCGGTTTATATAAAAAAATTGATGAATTACCGTTTGATTTTGTGCGTCGCCGTTTATCAGTTGTTGTACAAAATGGTGGTGATAACCATTTAATGATTTGTAAAGGCGCAGTTGAAGAAATGTTATCTATAGCCAGTTATGTTTATGAAAATGGTGAATATTTACCATTAGATGATAACCGCAAACAAGCGTTAATTGCCTTAGCTCATGATTATAACAAAGAGGGGTTTAGAGTTTTAGCTGTGGGTGTTAAGGATATTCCCGCTAGCGATACAAAAGCGCAATACACAGTACAAGACGAAACCGCATTAGCAATTCGTGGTTTTTTAACCTTTTTAGATCCACCAAAAGAAAGTGCACTTGAAGCCATTTCGGCATTAAGTGAACATGGTGTGGGAGTTAAGGTTTTAACAGGCGATAACGAAATTATCACCATTAAAGTGTGTCGCGAAGTCGGTTTAGAGCCAGGTGTTCCGTTGCTAGGCACTGAAGTTGAAAAAATGGACGATGCGGAACTGAAAATACAAATCGAGCAACATACTATTTTTGCTAAATTAACGCCATTGCAAAAATCAAGAATTATTCGATTATTGCAAGAAAACGGACATACCGTTGGCTTTTTAGGTGATGGTATTAATGATGCACCAGCATTACGTGATGCGGATGTTGGCATTTCGGTTGATACCGCAACGGATATTGCCAAAGAATCCGCAGATATCATCCTGCTTGAAAAAAGCTTAATGGTATTAGAAGAAGGTGTAATATGTGGACGTGAAACCTTCGGCAATATCATGAAGTATTTAAACATGACAGCGAGCTCGAATTTTGGCAATATTTTTTCAGTATTAGTTGCTAGTGCGTTTTTACCATTTTTACCTATGCTAGCAATACATTTACTAATTCAAAACTTGCTGTATGATATTTCACAACTCTCATTACCATGGGACAAAATGGATGATGAGTTTTTACAAAAACCGCGTAAATGGGATGCGCTAAATATTAAACGTTTTATGATTTGGATTGGACCAACATCATCTATTTTTGATATTACAACCTATGCACTAATGTGGTTTGTTTTTAGTGCTAACAGTGTTGAAGCGCAATCACTATTTCATTCAGGCTGGTTTATTGAAGGGTTGTTGTCACAAACTTTGGTTGTGCACATGCTGAGAACACAAAAAATTCCATTTGTGCAAAGCACAGCTGCATTTCCTGTGATTGTGATGACATTGCTAATTATGGCTGTGGGTATTTATATCCCGTTTTCTCCATTGGGTGGATTAATTGGGTTACAGCCATTACCGTGGTCATACTTTCCATGGCTTTTAGCAACCTTGTTTAGCTATTGCTGTGTTGCACAATTGATGAAACGTATTTATATCAAACGTTTTGGTCAGTGGTTCTAATTGTTAGAAACAGCTAGGCGATGTTAACATCGCTTAGCGATTTTAAAACTCATATAATAAAATCGTATTAAAAACTACTTTATTAGCCCTATAATTATAATTAAAA
>NZ_LZGX01000049.1:0-19717 GCF_001690825.1 Gilliamella sp. Fer1-1 | reverse complement strand
AATTATAGAAATTTAATTACAACAAAGAGGCAATAATATGTTTTTCTTATTTTTTATTTTGGTCATTGCTGTTTTAGTTTGGCTATTTCTTGCATACAATAAGCTTAGGAGCTTAGCTGAAAATGTAAAACAAAAACAATCAAATATTTATGTAACGATAAAGAAAAGGCACGATATAGCGCAAAGGTTGTCTGATATCGCGTCTAGTTATGGCGATCATGAAAAGTTAACTCACTTTACTGTGACTGAGAGTAATAATATTGCTACCGCAAATAATGTTGCATCTGAAGCATCTCGAGTTATCGGTAATGTTCAAATGCTAGCAAATCGTTTTCCTGATTTAAAAGCAAACTCGACTTATCAGCAATTAATGGTGCAACTTGATGAGATTGAAAACACGATTTTAAAAAGAAGAGAAGATTATAATGCGGCAGTTCAAATCTATAATTCAACTCGTGGTAGTATTCCTCATCTATTCTATGCAAGTAAATTGGGGTTTGTTGAAGCAACCTATTTTGAAGTCGATGAAAATGGTATAGAACAGCTTGCTTCATTTAAAACCGATGATGGAAAAATTCTTAGAGATACCATGGGAAGAATGGCCTCGGTAGCAACTGAAAATGTCAAAAAAATAAAAGCGAAAAGAGATAATAATACTGAAGAAGTCGAGCCGTAAAATTAACAAAGATCTAGTGATAACATTGGCGCTTTTTTGGTTTGGTTGGAAGAAGGTATATTTTTATCACTTATCATTAAAAATTCGCCGACAATGTCGGCGAAAAAATAAGTAAATATAATTAAAAATTATTACGCAAAACCTTTCAAACCAACCACATGGACATGTTCTTGGTTATTGATAACTTTACGCACAAGTTTATACGTTGTACCTTTTTCAGGACTGATATTTTCTGGGGCAGCTATAATTAGTTGCATCTCCAAACGTTCACATAACTCAAATAATGTTGCAATGGATTTTGCATCTAATCGAGCCGCTTCATCTAAGAATAACAAACGACATGGTAAGATATCTTTATTACGTAGCCGCTTGGATTCTTCTTCCCAACTTTGAATCACCATGAGTAAAATTGACATACCTGTACCGATAGCCTCGCCCGTTGATAATGCGCCACTTTCAGCACGTAACCAACCATCAGCCCCCCGATTGACTTCAACATCCATTTCAAGGTAATTTCGATAATCAAGTAGCTCTTCACCAATATTTTGAGCGGTTCGTTGTCCCATATCAATATGTGGATTTAAGCGCTGATAAAGTTTAGCTAAAGCCTCTGAGAAAGTAATGCGATTGTTACTAAACAGATCTTGATGTTCATTTTTTTCATCAGCAAGTGCGGCTAAAAGCGAGGAATGCGCCTCTCGAACATTAACATTTAAGCGTACCCCATTAACTTGACCAAATGCCACTGCTTGTAATCCTTGGTTAAGTAGTCGGATACGGTTTTGCTCACGTTGAATAGTTTTACGGATAATATTTGACACACTTTTGGAGCTTATCGCTAACTGCTGTTCTCGAGATGTTAATTCTTCGGTCAAACGCGATAACTCAATTTCCATTTGTTCAATAGCTTCAATTGGATCATCAGTTTTTACAATATCTTGGCGAATTCGTTCGCGTAAATGCGCATAAACTGCAATATAAAATTGAATTTTGCGTTCTGGGCGTTTTGGATCTTCAGATAATCTTAAGACATCCCGTAAATGTTCATTATCGTTAACTGCTAAACGTAATGAGCCTAATGCTTTATCTGACATTGAACGCAGCTCATCGGCACTTAAATAAGCAAGCTCACGACGATGTAAACGGCGTTCAACGCTATTGTCTTTAACTAGTCTTAGTACTAAACACCAACCCACTTTCGCTTGCACTACTTGTTCTCGAAGTTGTTTATAATCACGCAACGTTTGAGTTAAGCGTTTTTGCATTTGCGTCATTTCGCTTTCACACATAATCAATTGTTTTTCAAGCGATGTACAATATTGGCGATTACTATTTAATTTGTGATGGATTTCATCACGGCGAGCGCGTGCCCGCTCTTCAGTAATCGCATCGGCTTTTACACCGATTTGCTCAATTTCTTTATGTAGTTCATTTAGCATATCGCGCTTAGTTTCAAAAGCACTTTTTAGCGATGCAAGCGTTTGATTATATTGATTGTATTTATCTTGATACTGTTGCATTTGGCTGCGTGCTGCAACTTTTTGAGCTTCAACGATTTCTAAGCGAGAACGTAATTGTTCATTTAAGTCGCTATTTTCATTTAACATGCCCGCTGAATCTTCATAACTAAAATGAGCACGGCGTTGTATCACTTCAGTTAATGCAAAGACTTGTTGTCGAATGGTTTGTTGCTGTGCTTTGACTATATTGTAATGCTCTCGCAATGCTTCATTTTGCTCTGGATCGCTTTGTAATACCGTCACAATCGGTTCAAGTTCAGAAACTGTGTTACGATTACGGCTAACATATTGCACTGACTCTTGCGCTTCGACTAATTGTTCACGTAATTCATCAACACGATCAGCTAAATCATCATCAGCAAGTAGATGCATCTGGGCAACAAGTTTATTAATAGTTGCTAATTGCTCTTTATAATTAGCGACTTGTTGTTGGTTTTGTTGATCGATACTTTCTTGAGATGCGAGTTGACGTTCAATTTCATTACGTCTCATTGTTAATTTTTGAACTTCAGCTTCAGGATCAATATCAAAAGCTACAGCAAGATATTGACCGATAAATTGTCCAACATTTTGCTCAATGCGTTGTAACTTTTGTAAATCAAATGAAATAGTTGCATAACGTTCATGCAATTCATCTCGTTCAGCAGATAATTTTTCGAGATGAATTTCACGTGCTGCACGACCAAATAATGGCACATTAGGAAAACTTGAGAATCGCCACTGGCGCTCACCGGTTTTAACTAACACCGCTTTATTCATCTCTTCACAATCAAAAACACTATCATCAAATGATGATGGATCTCCTTCGATAAAATAAATATCTTCTGGATAATCCTCATCACTTGCAGTCAGGCTTTCTAACTGCTGTTTAACCAGCGATAAGTCAGGTACAACAATCGCTTGCCTTGCTGGGCCGTAAAGCGCTGAAAAGTAAGGGGCATCATCTATGGTTACATCTTCATAAATTTCAGAGAGTAAGACACCATTAAATCGCTCTGAAAGTACAGATAGGCGACCATCATCAACGCCACTAGGTTGATTCAGTTGTTCAATTTGAACATCTAATTGATTGCGTCTAAAACTAATTTGATCTCGCTCAGCAACAAGCACACGCTCTTTTTCAAGTAACTTTTGCATATGTTGTGTAACATCTTGGCTGTTACTAAAAGTTTCGCCTGTTTGTTCTTGCAAAGCAATTAGGGAATCTTGAGCTTTTAACCATAATGGTGCTTTTTGGCGATAATCAGCAATTTTCGATTGAATCTGTTCAAACTCTTGTCTAGATTCAATTCTTTTTTCACTCGATTTGTTAGCAAGCTCTGCGACTTCGTCTAATTGCATTTCAAGCTCTTGCTTTAAATCATCAAGTTCATCGTAATTAACTTGACGATTAATGCGTTTACAAAATTGTGTTAATAATGATTCCGCCTCTTTCTGCTCAAAAAAACGTTGTTCAAGTTCATCTAGTTGTAACTGTAAATGTTCGGCTTGTTCGGCTTGGTAACATTGTGATGGCCATTTTCTTAACGATTCTTTTGCTGCAACAAACGCATCACTACGAGTCACATCACCAACTAATTTAACCACCAATTGATAAGCACGATCAAACTGATTAATTGCCGCATCAGATACACTTAATTTTTGTTCTAGCTCAAGCACTTGTTCGGTAATTTCTTTTTGCTTTTCATCAAATACAGCAAAATGATCTTCAATATTGCTAATGCTTAGTTTTGGTAGTTGGCATAATGATTGCGCATTTTTTAGTGCTTGCAACGCTTGTTGATATTGAATTGCACGTGTTTGTTGAACATCAAGTGCTTGCTGGTAATCTGCTAGCTGGGTTTTGATTTCATCAACTTCTTGTTCAGTTTGTTGAACTTGATCACGATAAATTTGATATTGTTCATTTGCTTCAAGCACCACTTCATTTTGCTCTTCAAGCTTTAAATTTAGATCATCTAAATCAGCTTGATAGCGATCGATCTTCTCTTGTTGACGCAATGCGGCTTGCGCTAAATTCAGGTGATCATTAGCAGCTTGTAAATCCGTTTCTAAATCGCTTTGCGCTGCTTGATGTTCTTTAAGCTCTTTCGCCATTTCAACTTGACGATATTGATTGCTAATAAGCAAATCTTGTGTTTTAAACATATCACGGCGCAAACCAAGTACTGATTCAATATGCACTCGGCGTTCGTTAGCATGGCGCATATAATCAGCGGCGACATAATTAGTCGATTCACTAATAAGATGTTTGAATAAATCGCGATCCGATTGCGTGACTCGAATAGCCTCTAAAGTCATTCGGTTTTCACGTAATGCCGCTTCCATATCTTGAAAGGCTTTACGTACACCGCTATTTTCAGGTAATAAATAGTCACGCAGTGAGCGGGTAATAGCACTTGAGATACCACCATAAAGGGAAGCTTCGATCAAACGATAATACTTGCTTCTATCAGATGGAGAACGTAATCGTTTTGGTAAAAGACCAAAATCAAACATAACTGAATGATAATCAGTAATAGAGTTAAATTGTTTAAAGATAATGCCTTCCATCAATTCAACTTTTTCTTTTAACTCTGGCAACGACAAAATACGTGCCTGTTTATCATTTAATCTTTCTGTTACTAGTTCAGTTGGGCTTATATTTACCGATAAGCCTTGCAATAAAAATGGTTTGATATCAACTTTTTTGTCACGCCCCGCTACTTGCTGTAATCGTACACCACAAATAATTCGTTGGTTACGAGAGTTAATTACATCAAGCATAGAATAGCAAACGCCTGGTTTTAATTTACCATGCAAACCTTTATCTCGAGATCCTGATGTTGCCCCTGCTTCGGTTGTGTTTCTAAAATGTAATAAGGTTAAGTCGGGAATTAATGCTGTAACAAATGCTGCCATCGTAGTGGATTTACCCGCGCCATTACCACCCGATAGCGTTGTGACTAATTGATCAAGCTCAAAAGTTCGCGCAAAAAAACCATTCCAGTTAATTAGCGTTAATGAGTGAAATTTACCGTGGCCAATCATGTTTATTCTGTCTCCTCATTAACGTCTTCATATTGCTCTTCATTATTGTCATTATCTAAGGTAAGTGATGATTCAATTTTAATTGCTTCTCCATCTCTAATTAAGCGTAATTGGGCTTCTTGTACATCATCACCACTACGCACATCTGCCCCAAAGCGGAAAATAGCTTCGTTGATACGAAAACGATTACTATCGTTACCAACAATAAAAAAGATCATACCCAGCCGGCGTAAACGATTTAAAGCTGTTTTCACTTTATCAAAGAGTTTTTGGCGGTCCAAATCAGATCCTGTTGAACGTTGGTTCACTAATTTAAGTAATTTACTTTCATCAGCTAACGAAACTAACTCATCAAACAATTCTTGTAGGGTAAAAATGCCTTCATGAGCCAATCGTTCTGGGCTTAAGTATAAATAGCAAAGTACCTTGCCAACAAGCATATCAAGTTCAGAAAGAACTGAGCGAGGAATTAATGTTGTAGAACGAGGGCGTAGGTAAAAAAAGCCTTCTGGCGCTCGAATTAATTCAACATTATAACGTTGATAAAATTGTTCAAGCTCAAGTTGGAAATCCATTAGAAAGGCATGATGATCAAGCTCATCAATGCCAATATGGCGCCCAGAACGCAGTAAACTATCAAGCTCAGGGAAGATGGGATTAGCAATTGCTTGCGCCAATTTAACTGGCATATATTTATCAATAGACGCTTGAGAGCTTGCGGCTATACGCTCCTTAACTTCATCAAGATGATGTGCGGTTCGTTGTGTTTCAAAATCGTTAATATCTGTTGATGACATGTGCTTGCACCTTAGCTCCATAATCGTTAATAGGCTTCCACTCAGCAGGAATTCCAAGCAAGTCATCTTCGGCAATACCTAGACGAATAGCTTGCTCAATAAATAACCTTGCAATATCAAAGTGTTGTTCGCGTGGGAACTGTTCCAAATAGCTATAAATGGCAAGACCTATATCAAGTGGTTTATGTTCTTGCTTAAAGACCAATAAATTTTGCTCAATATGAGCAATTATATGTTCTTGAATCTCTTCAATCATTTCAAATTCAAGTTCTGACGGTAATTCTCCTGTTACTTCTGCTTCATGTAAAGCTAGTTCTTCATCACGCATATCAAGTAAGCGATCGGCATTAGCGAATGTCAGTGCCCAAGGCAACTCAAAATATCCTTGTATCGATTTGCGTAAACGCTGTGAAAACACACGATTTTTATCTAAGTCAATAGCAGTACGAATAAATTTATGAACATGGCGATCATAACCGATCCAAAGGTCTATCGCTTTTTGCCCCCAACCAATAATTCGATCTAGTTTACCTTGTAAATCCATAACAACATTGTTAATTTTATCAAGATCAGGATTATCAAGCGTCGCATCTTGTATTAAAAGCAAACTGGCTTGCAATTTATCCCCAGCCGCTGCTAAAGTGTCTTGTAATTCGCGCAATGTTTGCGATGTTTCGGTGAGCAAACCTTCACAACTACTAATCGCCGCTTGCCAATCTTGGCTTAATAATGCCGAAATATTTTGCTTCACATCAGCTTGTTGCTCATCCATTACGCGTTGTGTGATATCGATACTATCAAAAATCTCAGCAACTGAATATTTTAACGGTGCAAAAACATTGCGATGCCAATGTAAGTCATCGCCACCTTCAAGTGCTGCGTCAGCAGCTCGTTTTAACTCTTGTGCAACAATAGAAAGCTGAAGAGATAAACGTAACGTGGAAAACTCCCTCTGACGGATATAATAGTCGGTAATACCTATTCCTAAAGGTGTTAAACGATAGATAGAAAACCCATCGGTCATTTCACTGGTAAATCGAGTAATAAACCGCTGTCGGACTAAATCATTAATTGCATTATTGGCACGCACAGTAATGGTATCTTCACTTTGCTCAAAAATTTGTGAAACATGCCTAAAAGCGTCAATTAATTCCGATTCTGTCATCTCTCCATCAAAACGCTCGCTGTTTAATACAGCAATAGCTAATAAAAAAGCTAACCTTTCAACAGGCAAGACGATCGAAAAATCATTCTTTTTTGCCCAAGAGACCAGTTCTGGCACTGATTGGGAAAAATCAATCATAAAAAAATCCTTAATTTAAGGAGAATAAAATCAAAAACACCACATAGCTTTTTATCTTGCGGTATAAACGAAAATACTGCCGATTATATAACAATATAGAGTAAATTTGTAATGATATTCAATGAAAGCGTCAAAACCATACCATTAAAATTATAGCTATTTAGTAATGACTTCATAATAATATTAATTAATAAATATCACTAAAATAATTTAAAATCTTATTTCTTGAATAAAAAATGGATTCCCTACTCGCACACAAAACTATTTATGCTAAAATCAATACACATTCAATAAACTAACATAAGGACGTAACGAAATGCATATCGGTATACCTAAAGAACGGTTAGCCAATGAAGCTAGAGTTGCCGCTACCCCTCAAACAATTGAGCAACTGTTAAAACTTGGTTTTACAGTTTCTGTAGAGCAAGGCGCTGGACATGCTGCTCATTTTGAAGACCAAGCTTTTATTGATGCTGGAGCCACAATTCAAAATACGCAAGATATTTGGCAAAATGATCTCATTTTAAAATTTCATGCACCAACAGATGATGAAATTGCTTTAATGAAAGATGGATTAACACTCATCAGTTATATTTATCCAGCACAACACAAGGAACTATTAGAAAAATTAGCAACTAAAAATATTACTGTGATGGCAATGGACTGTGTGCCTCGTATTTCACGCGCACAATCTTTAGACGCATTAAGTTCAATGTCTAATATTGCTGGTTATCGTTCTGTTATTGAAGCGGCTAACCAATTTGGTCGATTCTTTACAGGTCAAGTTACTGCTGCTGGTAAAGTACCACCAGCAAAAGTATTAGTTATTGGCGCAGGGGTTGCTGGTCTTGCCGCAATTGGTGCAGCAGTGAGCTTAGGTGCAATTGTCCGTGCTTTTGATACCCGCCCAGAAGTTGCTGAACAAATTAACAGTATGGGCGCCGATTTTTTAGAGCTAGACTTTGAAGAAGAAGCTGGAACTGGTGATGGTTATGCAAAACAGATGTCAGCAGCTTTTATAGAAGCAGAGATGGCTTTATTTGCAGAACAAGCCAAAGATGTGGATATCATTATTACCACAGCACTCATTCCAGGTAAACCAGCACCGAAACTTATTTCTAAAGAAATGGTTGAATCAATGAAACCAGGCAGTGTTATTGTTGATTTAGCTGCGTTAACTGGCGGTAACTGTGAATTAACTAAACCCGGCGAAGTTTTCGAAACAGATAATAATGTAAAAATTGTTGGTTATACTGATTTAGCTAATCGTATGCCAGCTCAAGCATCTCAACTTTATGGGACTAACATTGTTAACCTATTGAAGCTGCTAGCTAAAGAAAAAGACGGAAACATTGATATTAACTTTGAAGATGTTGTTATCCGCGGTGTTACCGTTGTTAAAGATAAAGAAATTACTTGGCCAGCGCCACCAATTCAAGTATCAGCTCAACCACAGAAAAAAGTAGCTGAACCAATAGCCAAGCCAGAACCAAAACCAATGGATGTTCGTAAAAAATACGGTATTTTAGCTTTGGCTATTATTGCTTTCTTCTGGCTTGCTCATTCCGTTCCTGAAAGCTTTTTAGGTCACTTTACTGTGTTTGCGTTATCTTGTGTAGTTGGCTACTACGTAGTGTGGAATGTCACACATTCTTTACATACACCACTAATGTCGGTAACAAATGCCATTTCCGGTATTATATTAGTCGGTGCAATATTACAAGTCAGCGATGATAATGGCTTAACAACGGCAATTGCCTTTGTAGCTATTTTGATTGCTAGTATCAATATTTTTGGTGGATTCTTTGTTACCCAAAGAATGCTGAAAATGTTCCAACGTGATAAGTAAAGGAGAGCATAAATTATGAGTAATGGAATAATTCAAGCAGCCTATGTTATTGCTGCATTACTTTTTATTTTTAGCTTACGAGGTCTTTCTAACCAAGAGTCGGCCAAATCAGGAAATATCTACGGTATGATTGGCATGGCAATCGCCCTTATCGCAGCGGTTGCTAGTATCACTGGTGGACTACACTGGATAGTTATCGCTATGGTTATTGGTGCGGCAATTGGTTTATATTTAGCTCAAAAAGTTGAAATGACACAAATGCCAGAACTGGTTGCCTTACTTCACAGCTTTGTCGGCATGGCCGCCGTGCTTGTTGGTTTCAACAGCTTCTTAGATCCTCACATCCAAAATTTTAGCGGCGGTGAACTTAGTGTTCACTTAGTTGAAATATTTGTTGGTGTCTTTATCGGTGCAGTTACTTTCTCAGGCTCTGTTGTCGCCTTTGGCAAATTAAATGGTCGCATTAGTTCTAAACCGCTATCCATTCCAAACAAACATTATTGGAACCTAGCGGCAATTGTTGTTTCTATCATTTTAATGTTTAGCTTTGTTGAACTGAAAAGTGGTGCAGGTGCAACAATTAGCTTATTAGTTATGGCAATTATCGCTTTTGCTTTTGGCTTCCATCTTGTTGCCTCAATTGGTGGTGCTGACATGCCTGTTGTTATTTCAATGCTAAACTCTTATTCGGGTTGGGCTGCTGCTGCTGCAGGCTTTATGTTAGGTAATGATCTTCTTATTGTAACTGGTGCATTAGTTGGTTCATCAGGCGCAATTCTTTCATATATTATGTGTAAAGCAATGAACCGTTCATTTATTAGCGTTATCGCAGGTGGATTTGGTAGTGATGGTAATATAGCAAATTCATCTGATGAAGAACAAGGTGAGTACCGTGAAATGCAACCCGCTGAAGTTGCACAAACATTAAAAGATGCCCGCTCTGTTATTATTGTTCCTGGCTATGGTATGGCTGTTGCGCAAGCACAAGGTGCTGTAAGTAATATTACAGAAAAACTACGAGCAATGAATATTGAAGTGAGATTTGGTATTCACCCTGTTGCAGGACGCTTGCCTGGACATATGAATGTGTTACTTGCGGAAGCCAAAGTCCCTTATGATATCGTCCTTGAAATGGATGAAATCAATGATGACTTCCCTGACACCGATGTCGTTTGGGTTATTGGTGCAAATGATACTGTTAACCCAGCAGCAGAAGAAGATCCAAATAGTCCAATTGCTGGCATGCCAGTTCTTGAGGTTTGGAAAGCAAAAACGGTAATTATTTCTAAACGATCAATGAATACCGGTTATGCTGGTGTGCAAAACCCACTCTTCTTTAAAGAAAATAGTTATATGCTATTTGGCGATGCGAAAGATAGCGTTGAGAAGGTACTACAAAACCTTTAATGAATTACGGCAAATATTACTGTGGCGCTTGCCACAGTAATAACCGAAAAATAAGCTTTTGCCGCCTATCTACAAACTTAAATGCTAGAAATTCATACCATTAATATTAACTAAATTAAATAGTAACTAAATTAGCAAAATAATATTAACCTTTTCTGTTAGTGCCAACTGAGCAAATGATTTATTTAGTTAAAATAATTTTAGAAAAATACAGGTTTCATGTATGAAATAGCCTTTCTGCTAACAGTTATCTTTTTTAATTTGTTCTTTATGATAAAGATAATACGCTCCACGGGACACCATTCGAAGCTGAAAAATAAGATCTTCAATTAGTTTTTGACGCTGGACTATGTCAAAATCAATGGCTTCAGCACCAGCATTAAATGCAATAGTGACCATCGCTTCGGCTTGCGCTTCGTTATAATGGTGAGGCATTTGGTTGGCATTATCAAGATAATCAACAAGCTCAACAATAAAGTGTTGAATTTCGCGCGCAATAGCAGAGCGAAAAGCAGACGATGTCCCTGCCTTTTCACGAAGAAGCAATAAAAATACTTTCGGATTTCTATCAATAAATTCAATAAAAGTGGTTACTGATGTCTGTAATACACTACCACCTTTTTCGATACGTTTACGTGCTTGGCGCAACAATTGACGAAGCGTTAAGCCACTTTCATCAACCATCGCTAAACCAAGCTCATCCATATCACGGAAATGCCGATAAAATGAAGTAGCGGCTATTCCTGCTTCACGCGCTACCTCTCGTAAACTTAAACTAGCAAAACCTTGCTCTGCATTAAGTTGATTAAATGCGGCTTCGATTAAAGTACGACGAGTTCTTTCTTTCTGTTGAGCTCGAACACCACCAGTCTTGATATTTTTCATCTAATAGCTCAATTCTGATATTCCTACATCCTCGAACATTAATTTGCTGATTTTAATAATTGCTCTTTTTCAGCAAGTACTTTTGGCATATGCTCACGGATAGTCTTAGCTATTGTTTCATAGCGAGAGCGTAATGGTGAACCAGGGCGATAAATCAAAGTAATACTACGTGATGGTACTGGGTCTGTACAAGGAATATAACAAATATTATCACGAATTCGCTCATTAGGCGCAGCAAGTTCTGGAAATAAAGTGATACCACGACCGGCAGAAATCATACTCCTTAGCGTTTCAAGACTAGTCGCTTTGAACTGTTTATCTTCATCAATGCCAACTTGAAAACAATACCCCATTGCGTGATCACGCAAGCAGTGACCATCTTCTAACATTAAAAATTTATGTCCTTTTAAGCCAGATAATTTAATGGTCTTTTTATTTGCTAGCTCGTTATCAGATCGAACAGCTAAAAACATCGGTTCCTCAAATAAAGGCAATTCAATAAATTGAGATGTCTCTTTAACTTGCGCAACAATAGCGCAATCAAGCTTACCACTTTCTAACTGGGCAACAATACTAGCCGTTTGTGCTTCATGTAAGTAAAGTTCTAATTTTGGAAAAGATTCATGTAAAACGGTAATAACATGAGGTAAAAGATAAGGCGCTATAGTAGGAATTAATCCGATATGCATCGGTCCTGACATTTCTTCACCTTGACGGCTTGCCATTTCTTTTAGAATTTGAATATTACGCAAAATCTCTTTAGCCTGTTCAACTAGCATCATACCTGTTTGTGTAAATAATACTTTGCGGCTCGTACGTTCTAATAACATTACGCCTAATTCATCTTCTAATTTTCTAATTTGGCCACTAAGAGTTGGTTGACTCACATTGCAAGCATCTGCTGCTTTACGAAAATGGCGAAATTCAGCTAACGAAACAAAATATTCCAAATCACGAATATTCATAATATCCCCAATAAGTTATTAGTTAATGGTATATACTCAAATAGCTTCCATATGTAAGATTAATAGCATTAAAAATGCGCTTTATAATTTCTTAAATTATAATGCTTTATAAATAATATCCTACGAAACAAATAAACAAGAAGAAGTTCTGAGTATAGTTTTATTTCATCTTAATCAGTTAGTAAAAAACACTAACCAATGCAAAACGAAATTTGTCGTTTTTAATTAGGTATTACTAATATTACTATATTAAGTACTATTGTTGATAATTATGTTCAAAAAATCAAATATAATATTTAAATCATTTTGGAAAAATCATTTTATTGAGAGAAAAACATCAATTTTAAGAAACATGGAAACTTATTAGCAATTACGATATAATCACACACAATAACTATTTTTAAGCCAAGATACTTTTTTGAGGTGTGCTATTTTTAAACAAGTTTCACGTTTTTATCAAAAGTTTTTCCGTCATGAAGATAAACAGAAAATGGGCTATGTGTCCATTCCACGTAATGAACATAATATATCCCGCAAAGAAATTAGTGAAAATGCATTAAAAGTCCTTCATCGATTAAATAAACAAGGGTATGAAGCTTATTTAGTAGGTGGATGTATTAGAGATCTCATTTTAGGCAAAACACCAAAAGATTTTGATATCACGACTAATGCAACACCCGAGCAAATTCAGAAGCTTTTCCGTAACTGTCGTCTAGTGGGAAGGCGATTTCGCCTCGCTCACATTATGTTTGGCAAAGAAATCATTGAAGTTGCGACTTTTCGTGGAGATCATGCGTCTCAAGAAGGACAAACTAATATATCTAAACGTTCACAATCAGGTATGCTGTTACGAGATAATGTGTACGGAACTATTGAACAAGATGCAATTCGCCGCGATTTTACCATGAATGCCCTTTATTATAGTATTAATGATTTCACTTTACGTGATTATTGCGGAGGATTGAAAGATTTACAAAAAGGTATTATTCGATTAATCGGCGATCCACAGACTCGTTATCGAGAAGATCCTGTTAGAATGTTAAGAACTGTTCGTTTTGCTGCTAAATTAAATATGGCAATTGAACCAGCTACTGCTGAACCAATTAAACACCTTGCACCTTTATTAAAAAATATTCCGTCTGCTCGGCTTTTTGATGAGTCTCTTAAACTATTACAAGCAGGCAATGGCTACAAAACTTATGAGCTACTGAGAGAATATTGTCTTTTTGAGCAATTATTTCCGATTATTGGGCGGTTTTTTACCAATAATCAAAATGGTTACCTAGAAAAAATCATTGCGCAGGCTCTAAAAAATACCGATTATCGTATTGCCAACAATAAACGGGTCAACCCTGCATTTTTATTCGCTGCATTTTTCTGGTACCCAATTATTGAGCAAACACAAGCAACCTGCGTTGAAAGTGGCTTACCATTCCATGATTCATTTTCGATGACAATTAACGAAGTGCTAAGTGAGCAATGCAAAAATATTGCCATACCTCGACGTTTTACCTCTACAATGGGAGATATTTGGCGCTTGCAGCTACGTATGAAAAAACGAGAAGGTAAACGAGCATTTGTTATATTAGAACATCCTAAATTTCGAGCAGCTTATGATCTGTTAGAAATGCGAGCCTCAATCGAAAAAGGAGAACTCTTAGAACTGGCTAAATGGTGGGATGAATTCCAATACTCTTCGGTAGAAAAAAGAATATTGATGGTAAAACAACTTAATAAAATCAATAAACGCAAAGTGAAACGTTAATTTTTAATTCGCACTTTTATAAATAATCGTTATAATGTTGAAATTAAAATAATCATAATAATTTTATAATCATTGATGAAAAAATTAACGCCTTCTCTTATTGCACTAACCATCACTATTTCTTTGTATAACAACGCTAGTTATGCTATAGATTTACCGAAAGCTGTTAGCAATAATCCTCAATGCCTTGTAGACGTACCTAGGTTTGATCGCCCTTTAGTCAATGGAAATATAAATACCTTACCAGTCAATGCTGAAGCTAATCAATTCGAAGCGATTTATCCAAATATTGCCATATATCAAGGTGAAGTATTTATTGAGCAAGGTAACCGCACTGTTCAAGCAGACAAAGTAACCATTGACACCAATGATGATAATAATCGAACTGTAACATTAGAAGGAAATATTAATTATCAAGATAATTTGATAAAAATGAAAGGCGAGAATGCATCAATGAATCTCAATAACAATGATGCCAATATGAGCCCAAGCCAATATCACCTTGTTAATCGACTTGGTCGCGGTAATGCTGATCAGATGAATTTTGAAAAGAACCGCTATGTTATTTTAAAAAATGGTAGTTTTACATCTTGTCCTGTTAATGATAGTACATGGAATATTAAGGGAACAACGGTTATTCATGACAATGAAGAACAGCTACTAGAAGTTTGGAATGCGGTATTTAGTGTTGGTAAAGTCCCTGTTCTATATTCACCTTATTTACAATTACCAACTGGCGATAAACGTCGCTCTGGATTATTGATGCCTAATTTTGGCTATGACAGTACTGATGGCATTGATTTTTCAATACCAATCTATTGGAATATTGCACCAAATTATGATGCAACTTTTACGCCGAGAATTTTACAAAAACGAGGTGTACAATTACAAACAGAATTTCGTTATTTAAATGAAATAGGTTTAGGCACACTTGCATTTTCTTGGTTGCAACATGATAGACAATATGACGCAGATAGAAAAAATCATTTTAATGGCAACAATTATGATGATAATAAACATCGTTGGTTATTCCATTGGAAAAATGAAGAATTAATTAACTATAATTGGCGTTTTTATACTGATACAACGCGTGTTAGCGACAATCAGTATCTTACCAATCTAAACTCTAAATATGCATCCCAAACTGCTGGCTACTTAACACAGTTCTATAAAATTGCTTATAATGACGAGAATTGGGATCTTACGCTAGGCTATAAGCATTTTCAGCCATTTCACTCTGAATTAAAAAATTCACTTTACCAAACCGAGCCACAATTAGATATTAGTTATTATAATAATGATTTGGGACCTTTCAAGTTTAGAGCATTTTCTCAACTATCCCGCTTCTTGACATCGGGTCAAAAGAAACCTAAAGCATGGCGAGCACATCTGGAACCAACGCTTAATTATACCTTAACTAATTCTTGGTCATCATTAGCCACCGAAGCGGGTTTTATGGCTACTCACTATAAACAAGATAATATTAAAAATTATATTGATCAATATAAATACTTAGACAAAAACGTAAATCGTTTTTTACCTAAATTTAGTATTGACGGTAAAGTCATCTTTGAACGGGATATGCCTTATCTCCATAACTATACTCAAACCTTAGAACCACGAGTAAAATACATCTATATTCCATATCGAAAACAATCAAATATTTGGGCATATGATTCCACTATACTGCAATCAGATTATATTGGCTTATTCAGAGATCAGCCTTATAGTGGCCTAGATAGAATTGCTTCAACTAATAAAATATCAACGGGTGTAACAACACGAATTTATAATCAGAATAAAGTTGAAAAATTCAACTTATCAATTGGGCAAATTACTTATTTTACCAAATCGAAAACGAGTGAACACAATAATGATTTAGACGAAAACTCTGACACTGGCAGTATTACTTGGGCATCAGATAATTTTTGGCGCATAAATGATGACATGATCTTTAGAAGTGGGGTCCAGTATGATACTCGAATTGATACAATTTCATTAGCTAATGCGACATTTGAATATCGACCTTCTGCAGATAAGTTAGCACAATTATCTTATCGCTACGCAAATCGTAACTATATTGATACTGTTGATAAAAATTCTGCTTATAGAGGTTACAAACAAGACATCTCCCAAGCAGGAGTGATGACAGCGTGGCCATTATCACAAACAGTCAGCGCTGTTGGATCGTATTATTATGATGTAAAATTAGGGCAATCCGCAGATGGTTTTGTCGGATTACATTATAGTGATTGTTGTTGGGGAACAACAATACAGTATGGTAGAAAATTAACAGATTGGAACAATACTTCTCGTAGAAGCAAATATGAAAATAAATTGTCTATTAATTTCGAATTGCAAGGATTAGGCAACAATCGAGACACCAAAGCCAAAATGCTAAATTTCGGAAAACTACCATATACAACAACATTTGAATAAGATATTTCTGTAAAAATGATAGATAACCAATAAATTTATTGCAAGCAGTGAATGCTGCAACAACAAAATGAGTTGAGTGAAGATGAAATTATTAAAACTATTTATCGCTTTAAACCTAAGCGTAAGTTTAGGTGTTTTAACACCATTATCTGCCAATGCTGCACCTAAAGTTGTAGAGCAAGTTGCTGCAATTGTAAATAATAACGTTATTTTAGAAAGTGACGTTAATGACATGTTAAAAACAATTAAAGCTAGTACCGATTCTAGAAACTTACCCAATGATAAGGTGCTCAGACAACAAATCATTGATCGTCTAATTATTGAAAACCTAATTTTACAAAAAGCAGCTAAAGCTAAAATCACTGTTAGCGATGACGAGGTAACTAGTGCTATTAACAGAATCGCTGCCCAAAATGGCATGACTATCGATCAGCTTCGAAGCAAGTTGTCAACAATGGGGATCAGCTATGGAGCGTATCGTGAAAGAATCCATAATGACATGTTGATTGAAGAAACACGAATGCATGAAGTAAGACCAAGAATCAAAGTTTCAGAAAAAGAAGTTGATAACTTAGCTAAAAACATTGCTCGTCAACCAACTAATAATATTGATGTAAAAATTAGCCATATTTTGATTTCTATTCCAGAAAGAGCATCAAAACAACAAATAGATAATGCAACAAATAAAGCACGGGATATTATTAATCGAGCTCAAAAAGGGGAAAATTTTGCTAAATTAGCCACTTCATATTCAAACGATGATCTTGCTTTAAAGGGTGGTAGTATGGGTTGGCGTAAACTTAATGAGTTACCGACTATTTTTGAAGAACGCTTAATACGTGCAGCAAAAGGCAGTATTATTGGCCCTATCCGCTCTGGCGTGGGTCTGCATATTTTAAAAGTTGATGATACACGTTCAGAAGCACCAAAAACAATTACAGTCCAAGAAGTAAATGCTCGTCATATTTTGATTAAAACAAATGTGTTAGTCACAGACCAAAATGCAAAACAAAAACTTGCTGATATTCGTAAATCAATTACTAGTGGTGCAACAACTTTTGAAGCAGCTGCTAAAGCTAATTCTGAGGATACAGGTACAGCGAGTAAAGGGGGAAACTTAGGTTGGAACCGTCCTGAGATTTATGATAGCGGTTTTAGAAATGCACTAGCTCAATTAAAAAAAGGGGAAATAAGTCAACCAATAAAATCATCTTATGGTTGGCATTTAATCGAATTAATCGATACAAGGCGGATTGATGGGAAGAATGCCATGGAAAAGGCACAAGCTTATCAACTTATTTTTAATCGTAAATTTGTTGAAGAGGCCCAAGTGTGGATTCAAGAAATAAAAGGTGATGCCTATATTAAAATTACAGGTGAAGATAAACATGAATAGCCGTGTTCATCAAGGGCATTTTGCCCGCAAGCGATTTGGGCAAAACTTTTTACATGATAATTATATTATCGAAAATATAGTTGCAGCTATACAGCCCAAAAAAGAGCAGGCTCTAGTCGAAATAGGCCCTGGCCTTGCAGCATTAACTGTACCTATAAGTCAATGTGTTGATCATTTGACCGTTATAGAGATCGACAGAGATTTAGCCAACAGATTAGTGGAAAACCCACTATTGAAAAAAAAACTAACTGTCATTGAACAAGATGCACTGACCTTTGACTTTAATCAACTAGCTGAGCAATTAGACAAACCATTAAGAGTATTTGGAAACTTACCTTATAATATTTCAACACCTTTAATGTTTCATTTATTCGAATATGCAAATATCATTACTGATATGCATTTTATGCTACAAAAAGAAGTAGTAACTCGCTTAGTTGCTGCTCCTAATAGTAAAGATTATGGTAGATTGAGCGTCATGGCTCAATATTATTGTCAGATCATACCTGTTCTCGAAGTTCCACCAACATCATTTAAGCCAGCACCAAAGGTTGATTCAGCTGTTGTTAAATTAATTCCTTATAAAGAAAAGCCTTATATTGTTAATGATATAAAAATACTTTCTCGTATTACGATGGAAGCATTTAATCAACGACGTAAAACTATTCGTAACAGTTTAAGCAACATGTTTACTGCTGAACAGCTAGAGGATTTAAATATTGATCCAAGTTTACGTGCAGAAAACTTAACAGTACAGCAATACTGCCAACTTGCAAACTCATGGTGTTAACTATATGGCAAACTTACTTATTGGCGATATTCATGGGTGTTATGATGAATTTATGCGAGTACTTGAAAAAGCAAAATTTTCATCATCAGACACGCTATGGCTAACCGGTGATCTAGTTGCCAGAGGGCCAAAATCATTAGATGCCCTAAGGTTTGTTAAACATAATGCCAATCAAATTCGATTAGTATTAGGTAATCATGACTTACATTTATTATCAATTTATGCAGGTGTTACTGTTTCTAAAAAGAAAGATAATCTTGAATGCGTAATCAATGCGCCTGATTTTGATGAATTAATGAATTGGCTACGTAAACAACCATTGGTTCAAATTGACGAGTCACTAAAACTAATTATGACCCATGCTGGTATTTCACCACAATGGGATCTTGAAACACTAAAAAAATGTGCCAATGACTTGAACATTATGTTATCTAGTGACTCTTATGCCTTATTCCTTGATAAAATGTATGGTAACTTTCCTGATGAATGGTCGCCTGAACTAAAAGGTTTAGATAGACTGCGCTATATTGCTAACGCATTAACTCGCATGCGTTTTTGCTATGAGGATGGTCGCTTAGATTTTTATTGTAAAAAGTCGCCCGAGCAAGCACCGTCAAAACTTAAACCTTGGTTCTTATTATCAAGTAAAATTCCAAAAGAATATAGTATTGTTTTTGGTCATTGGGCAGCGTTAAACGGAAAAGGCACACCTGAAACCATTTACGCACTTGATACAGGGTGTTGTTGGGGTGGAAAGTTAACATGCTTACGATTTGAAGATAAAAAATATTTCAAGAAACGTAATATTGAAACAAAAAGCTAAAGTTACTATTAAAAAGGACCAATTATTATGTCTACTTTATCTGTCATTAAATCAATATGGAAAATAATTAAC
>NZ_LZGX01000048.1:0-12161 GCF_001690825.1 Gilliamella sp. Fer1-1 | reverse complement strand
ATTATTAATAAACAAGATAAACTGTACCATTCAGTTGGTATTCTTGTTCAATTTGAGCTAGCTCTTCTTTAGAGCCGGCTTTCGAGGCTTTGTCTAATCCCTCAACTTGCTTTGAGGTGACTGTAATGCGTGGTTCAACATCCATAAAACTTTTGGCATCGTCTCGACTGTAATCTATATATTTTAAACCCGCTTTATTTAGTGGCCTGTCCGTTCCATACTCCATAAAATGGCTGATCCAGTTCCAAGCATAAGCAAATTGGTTGGTTTCACCAATATAGATGTATTCAATCGTTTCATGACTGTTTGGCTTACAAGCTACGCCAAACAACATATGGAGTTCAATTGTACCACCACTAGCAAAGGCACCTGTTGAACTTTGTAATACCGCATGAAAGTCGACCCAATCATAGACTTTAATTTGATATTTTTTTAAATCCTTGAATGCACTAAATGGCAACCAAAATGTCGTCATCCATTTTATTGCCACTGCTTCGTAAAGATAAACTTTACCTGTTTTGCGATTAAAGCGAATAGGATTGCTAAAGGGGGCAAAATAGGCAAAAAGAAAATTGAATAGAGTGTGATAAATAATGACACTTATTGTTATAATTATACAAAATACTCCTCCTCCCATTACCCATAAAGTTCTTTTTACAAATAAAATGTCAAAAAAAATAAAAATAAGCATAAAATCAGCAAGAACCATTAAAATCAATATAAAACTTACTCCAATAATTTTTCTATAACGATAAATTTCCAGATAGTTATCATTAGCACAAGCTATATAATTTGCTTCGCTGATAATACCTCCTCCACTAGTTTTACTAAGGTCTTTACTCCAGCCTGATAGTTGCGGTTGATAGCGTGATGACATATTTTTGTTCCTTATTTGCTTATTTATCTATTATTTCCTTTATTAATAAACAGGATAGACCGTACCACTCAGTTGGTATTCTTGTTCAATTTGGGCTAGCTCTTCTTTGGAGCCGGCTTTCGAGGCTTTGTCTAATCCCTCAACTTGCTTTGAGGTGACTTTAATGCGCGGTTCAACATCCATAAAACTTTTGGCATCGTCTCGACTGTAATCTATATATTTTAAACCTGCTTTATTTAATGGCCTGTCTGTTCCATACTCCATAAAATGGCTGATCCAATCCCAAGCATAAGTAAATAATCGGTTGGTTTTACCAATATAGATATACTCAATCAGTTCATGACTGTTTGGCTTACAAGCTACACCATATAATGTATAATCTTCAAAGCTACCACCTTTAGGATTGACGACTGTTGAACCTTGTAATACTGCATGAAAATCGGCCCAATTATAGACTTTAATTTGGTATTTTTTTAAATCCTTGAATGCACTAAATGGCAACCAAAATGTCGTCATCCATTTTATTGCCACTGCTTCATAAAGATACACTTTACCTGTTTTGCGATTAAAGCGAATAGGATTGCTAAAGGGGGCAAAATAGGCAAAAAGAAAATTGAATAGAGTGTGATAAATAATGACACTTATTGTTATAATTATACAAAATACTCCTCCTCCCATTACCCATAAAGTTCTTTTTACAAATAAAATGTCAAAAAAAATAAAAATAAGCATAAAATCAGCAAGAACCATTAAAATCAATATAAAACTTACTCCAATAATTTTTCTATAACGATAAATTTCCAGATAGTTATCATTAGCACAAGCTATATAGTTTGCTTCGCTGATAATGCCCAATCCACTAGTTTTACTGAGGTCTTTTTTCCAGCCTGATATTTGTGGTTGATAGCGTGATGACATATTTTTGTTCCTTATTTGCTTATTTTTTTATTATTTCCTTTATTAATAAACAGGATAGACAGTACCATTCAGTTGGTATTCTTGTTCAATTTGGGCTAGATCTTCTTTGGAGCCGGCTTTCGAGGCTTTGTCTAATCCTTCAACTTGCTTTGAGGTAACTTTAATGCGCGGTTCAACATCCATAAAACTTTTGACATCGTCTCGGCTGTAATCTATATATTTTAAACCCGCTTTATTTAATGGCCTGTCCGTTCCATACTCCATAAAATGGCTGATCCAATCCCAAGCATAAGCAAATTGGTTGGTTTCACCAATATAGACATATTCAATCGTTTCATGACTGTTTGGCTTACAAGCTACGCCAAACAACATATGGAGTTCAATTGTACCACCACTAGCAAAGGCACCTGTTGAACTTTGTAATACTGCATGAAAGTCAGCCCATTCATAAACTTTGATTTGATATTTTTTTAAATCCTTGAATGCACTAAATGGCAACCAAAATGTCGTCATCCATTTTATTGCCACTGCTTCATAAAGATACACTTTACCTGTTTTGCGATTAAATCGAATAGGATTGCTAAAGGGAGCAAAATAGGCAAAAAGAAAATTGAATAGAGTGTGATAACAAATAATGCTAAGCACAATGATCATAAAAAAAGAAATAAAAGTAATCCACCATATAAATTCGACTCCTAACCAAAAATGAAAAAACAACATAAAAAAAGCTAAATTAAAATATAATATTAAGAAAAATGTAGCACTTGCCGCACCAATTTTTCTATAACGATAAATTTCCAGATAGTTATCATTAGCACAAGCTATATAGTTTGCTTCGCTGATAATACCTCCTCCACTAGTTTTACTAAGGTCTTTACTCCAGCCTGATAGCTGCGGTTGATAGCGTGATGGCATATTTTTGTTCCTTATTTGCTTATTATTTCCTTTATTAATAAACAGGATAGACCGTACCACTCAGGTGGTATTCTTGTTCAATTTGAGCTAGCTCTTCTTTGGAGCCGGCTTTCGAGGCTTTGTCTAATCCTTCAATTTGCTTTGAGGTGACTGTAATACGTGGTTCAACATCCATAAAACTTTTGGCATCGTCTCGACTGTAATCTATATATTTTAAACCCGCTTTATTTAGTGGCCTGTCCGTTCCATACTCCATAAAATGGCTGATCCAGTTCCAAGCATAAGCAAATTGATTGGTTTCACCAATATAGATATACTCAATCAGTTCGTGGCTGTTTGGCTTACAAGCTACACCCAGTAATATATGATGTTCAATTGTACCACCACTAGCAAAGGCACCTGTTGAACTTTGTAATACCGCATGAAAGTTAGCCCAGTCATAAACTTTGATTTGGTATTTTTTTAAATCCTTGAATGCGTTAAGTGGTGTCCAGAGTTTAAACATCCATTTCATTGCCACTGCTTCGTAAAGATAGACTTTACCTGTTTTGCGATTAAAGCGAATAGGATTGCTAAAAGGAGCAAAATAGGCAAAAAGAAAATCAAATAGGAGACGATAAATAATGGCATTTATTGCTATAATTGTAAAAAAAAACAATATTACCATCACCCATAAAATGTTTTTCGCAAATAAAAAATGAAAAAAAGTAAAAATAAATAAAAAGTTTAAAAGAATCATCAAAAATAATCCGAAACTTATTCCTTTAAATTTTCTATAACGATAAATTTCCAGATAGTTATCATTAGCACAAGCTATATAGTTTGCTTCGCTGATAATGCCCAATCCACTGGTTTTACTAAGGTCTTTACTCCAACTTATTATTTGCGGTTGATAGCGTGATGGCATATTTTTGTTCCTTTATAATCTATTTGTGGTTTAAAAGCATGATCCCATAACTGTCAAATTCATAAAATTGATGAAGTGGTTGTGACTCTTCTATTTGGTCACCATTTATGATATCGGGTTTTTTATAGTTAAGTTCAACGGTATAGAGTAATGATGTAATGGCTTTATAATTTACCTCGGCCAGCTTAAAGCGAATAACTAAATTGGTTTTAGTGCCTTTTACTGGTTTTAATGTGTAATCTCTATTATCATTTTCAACCTCTTCTGATTGATATTTAAACATTCTACCTTTATCGTGGGTGAATATAATATAGGGACGACCATATAATAGGGTGTTCAAACTATCTTCAATGAGTTTTGGCTCCAGCTTTTTACTTATATTATTATGGTTAAGTTGTATTTTTACCTTTAAGTCTGGGTTTCTTTTCTCCATAATAGTGACGATAAATGCTAATTTATCGTTTTCCATATCGAAGTCATGAATGGTCATATCAAGATAAAGCGAGCGGTATATAAATTCAGCTAGTAAAATTTCTTGATTTTTATCGGGCTGTGCAAAGCGCAATTGCGGTGATATGCCTGATATCAGCACCGAAAAATCATTTAGCGCTTGTTTGCATCCAGCAATTGTCATTGGGTAACGCCCATTATCAATACCAAAACCGCAGCGGGCAAACCAGCGCTCTAGCTTGCTACGCTCAAATAATGTGGAAATATAAATAATAATAACACCTGCAACAGTAACAATAACCCCCACTACTGGTACCGTTGCTACTGGAAGTGTTAAAGTCATCAATTTTAGTGTCATTGCTGCTCCAACCATTATAACAAAACCACCTGTTAATTTTAGTATCCCTGCTACAATTTCTTTTTCATTAAGAATTAAATTACCCCCTTTTAAAATCTCTATCGCGCCATCGGCTATTGCTAATATACCAAGCCCTTTATCGACAAAATTGAGAAATTTGTTTGTGACATTAAAAACTTGCTTCATGCCATAAGCGAGTTTCAATTTTGGTGGTGTTAGTCGGCTTTCGCCATAAGGATGACGTGTTAAAAAGTTAGTCATCTTAAGTGCGTTCATAGCTGTTGCCATTTTGATAATATGCCCGCCAACTTCGGCCGCCATACCTGCAATAGCGATTAAACTCGAGGTTAAATCATAAAGTAGAAAAGCTTTTTGTATTGGATCGGTCTCGGTTTTGATTTCTTCCAGATTATTTTTAAATGCATTTAGCGTAAAGTGAATCATTACCACATTTAAAAAGCATTTTGCTAAACCGCTGACAACAATTTTTTGGTTTTCAGTTTGAACATGATATATTTTTTTCGATTCTTCTAATTCTTTTAATAGCGATTGTTGTAAGTCGTCACCATTGGTCATTACCGAAATTTCAACTTCTTGGGGCACGCGATTGGCAAATTGTCGAAATTTTTGAATTGATAAAACCTCTTCATTGGCTAACTTTTCAAATTCTTCCAATAATTTGGGGGTTACTCGAGGATTTTCGGTCACCATGGTTATTTCAAGTGACACGGTTTTTTGTCTTATTGTTGCGTATTCTTCACGGGTAAAGCTTCGGGATTTACCGTTTACATCCATAATGTAAAATTTAGAATCTGCTTTGTTAAAATATAAGTTATCACCTTGTGCGGTTTTTAAATTGGTTTTGAAATTGACGCCACCGGTTGCCGAAATTTCGCCAATTCGGTTAAATACTTCGGCAATATCGGTCATGCGAATATTTAAGGTTGTTTGTGTTACTTTACCATTTGCTATTTTTTCGGCTAAAAGTTTTAAACGCTCTGATATTAACGTTTGGTTAAGTAAAACTTTTCCATTACGATATTCGGTTGCTATACCTTTGCTAATATCAGTTGCCAACGATAAAATATGATTACGGATTAAATAACCAAGAAGAATATCCCCATCCGAAGTACTGACTTCTGCACCAAATATTGCATTGATACTATCAACCATCGCTTTGTTAAACTCATCATCTGACGAATCATCTTCTGACGTGGAACCATCCGTTTTTGTGGATTCGGTTGTTGATGAAGGATCACTGTCGGTTTCTAGAAACAATTGCTTATTATCACCCGCTATCACTCGATAGTAATAGCTGTTTTCGTCAGAGCACAGTTCGTCATATAAGGCTTTGACATCGTCAGTTGGTGGAATGTGACTGGATAACATAATATGTGCATCATCAAGGTATAACTTATGAAAGGCTTTAAGTTGATAATCAAATTCCACTTCCCAAAAATGGTTTTTATTACGTTCACTAATAACGGTTTGTGATAATTTTGAGTTTTTGCCTGCTTTACCAAATAGCCAACGTGCATAATAGGCATAATCTTTGGAATAGTCTAATAAACGGCTTTCGAACATACTTTGATAGTATCGTCTATCTTTTCGAAAAGTTTCAATTTTATTAGTATCAAGCTGTTTTTTTAATTTGTTCCAATTTTTTGCAAAATTTTCCTCAGCGGATTTATTTTCAGGAATAAATTCACAGGTACCATAATCTGTTAAAAGGTGATTACTACAGATATCAATTTCGCTACGAGTCAAATGGTTAACTGTGCTTCCTGACTCATCGATTGTATGGCGAATATATCCCGATGAACGCTCTTTATAAAATTTATCTAGTGATTTTTCATAAGCGTCGATGGTGTTAAGTATTGCATTTTTATATTCAAATTCATCAGTATGAATTAAACTAAACACATAGGGGATCCCTGTGTTTTTGTCTTTTTTATGGATTAAATTTCTATCACCCGTAAAATTATTGTTGACTTCACGTTGATAGTTAAGCTCTTCAACAATTCCGAAATTATCCTCAACCACTACCACAGGTATTTTACAAAGAAGTTGGGATTCCATTTCAGATACATATTTATAGTAACCCCAATCAGAATCTTTACGGCTTTGAAAATGATGTAAACTGTAATACCCTGTTATTGTCAGATCCTCAAATACCAATTCGGGTTGTAACGGTGCCGACGCATCTGGGAGAAGCTCTGTACGGTTATCTTTTCTACGATTATAATCAACAGCCGTTTTAAATAAATTTTCCGCACTTATTTGATCTTTAGATAACGTTCGAGTTGCTTCGACACTCAGATCAACAAAGGTAAAACGACTTAAATCGGCTTTACCTGTGCGATATTGTTCTCGAACTTTTTTTGACCAAGGTTGCTTACTATAAGCAATCCACGCCTTTTTGTATAAATAATTATTAATGGTAATAAACGAAGCTGGTATATGGTGATTTTTTTTAGTACAAGATTGCGCCATAGAATCACATTTATTGACTACCATATTTTCAACTGGTCTATGTCTAAACACGCCTTCGGGAGTAACTTCATAACCGATAAACTCTTTTTTGCCTTCTATGCTTTCAACTAATACATAGATGTAACCTTGCCTTACATTACGCAGTACATATTCATATTTTTGTAATGCTTGAGATGGTTGTTTTGCGACTCCCTTAGGCACATCTTTAGATCAATTTACGCCCCATGCTTTTTTTCTAATTACTGCTTTCCTGAGTAGATAAATGGGATAGCCATCACGCCCGCAAAGCCGACAGTTTTCTTTACTAAGCGAAACAAGTTCTGCTATTTTTTCGTTAACATCCTCGGCGTCTTTAATTATATCGGTTTCGTGATTATGTAAAACTTGTTCTTTTTGTTGTTTTGATTGTTCTTCCATTATTTTATTTGCCCCCATTGCGATTGTCTCAATACCGATAAGTTTTGTTTTAATGTGCCTGGATTTTCAATTGCATTAAATACAGCCTGTTGCGTTTGTGCTTGATTCATTAAATCAATATTATAAAACAAGCTGTTGATGACAAATGCAAACTGATCTTCTAAATCGGCCAGCCCTGTTCTTATGCTATCTAACCATTTATCAGCCACCATAATAAGTTGTCTATCGTCAGGTATTTTGATCTGTTTACTTTCGATTAAAGTTTTAAAGCAAAGAAAAATTTGTTTAGCATATTGTTGATACGAAACTGTACGGTCACTTATTTGCGAAAAACCTAAGATTTCGTTTGGTTCGGGTTTTTGAATAATTTTAATTTTACGGCTTAAATTAAGATAACAATATTGTGCAATACCTTTTAATTGCCTAGGTAACCATTGTTGATAAATCAGATTGCTTTCATGTAATAATTGCATACGGAAAGGTTCGTAATAAGGAAAAAATCGACTATTTATTGTCAGAGCTTCTTTAGCCAAAGTCTCTCCTATGGTAACTAATTCTTCAGCTAATTGTGTTAGCGGTAAATCACTTATAAGCCAAGCGCATATATAGCGTTTATCCATAAATAATTAACTACTAGCCTCTTTAAGAGAAAGTGCCAATAGTTCAGGGTTTATCGATTCGTTTTGATCTGCAATTAATATTAGATGCGGACAATGCTCGATATCATGAATCAAATCTGGCCTTAGAATGGGAACAACCCGCTCCTTTTTGGCATTTTTATCGGCTTGTTTATCGAAAAAGAATTCAACAATATTGTCAACAGATATTAAATTATAATCCGGTAATGGTCTTAATTTATCAACTAGCAAATAACGATTTTTTTTGGAGTCATTCATTAAGTTAACAAAATTATCTAAGTGGTATTTCATACTATTTCTATCCTTACCATTTTGTTTTGTATATTGCTTATCCTAGCATTTGTGGCTTTGATGCAATGGATACTTGTTATTATTTAAATTTAATATAGTTTTTATTCGATACTTCAGTTGATTTTCAAACTTGATATATTTAATTTAATCATCTCAATAGATTAAATGATTCTAAACTGAATATCGTTTGATTCAATGTATTTAGTTATATTAATCTCGTTATGTTAATTGCGATAATGGAATCCAAATTGCACTGACTGAAGGTATTTGCTAAATATTTACAAATTATATGCGTTTATTTTTCGATAATAACAGATTATTGGAGTGGTGTAAAAGCCGTTGGTGGATAAAATTACATCATGATTTCATGATACTTTTTTAATATTAATAAGTTATGTTAGTTAGACGAGTATGAGGCTATCAGTGAAAAGCTTTGTGAAATGAGGATAAGTAAACTTACCATTTCCTGGTGCACGCTTATATTTGGTAATTGAATTTCCATTTTTATTGAAATGTAGCTTTATTCCCTAAACGTTCTTTATAATTCTTATAAAATCACGCTAAATCAATTGATAATAACTTAAATAAATTACCATAAAAAAGATAGCCGATAAATCAAAGATCCTCAAAAAAGCTATTTTATGGCATAATGTGCGCTAAATCACATTTTATAGGTTTCACTTAAAGGCTAATTATTGCTTTTGAGCAAAACGCATTTTAAAGAGAGTAAATTTTAGTGTTAAGTACAAATAACATCACAATGCAATTTGGCAGTAAGCCATTATTTGAAAACATTTCGGTTAAATTTGGTAACGGTAATCGCTATGGGCTTATCGGTGCTAATGGTTGTGGTAAATCGACCTTTATGAAAATTATTGGCGGTGATCTAGTGCCGACATCGGGTAATGTATCGCTCGATCCACATGAAAGATTAGGTAAATTACGCCAAGATCAGTTTGCTTTTGAAGATTTTACCGTACTTGATACCGTCATTATGGGGCATACCGAATTATGGCAAATCAAACAAGAACGCGATCGTATTTACTCGCTTCCGGAAATGAGCGAAGAAGACGGGTTTAAAGTGGCTGATTTAGAAATTCAATATGCTGAAATGGATGGTTATAGCGCTGAGTCTCGTGCTGGCGAATTATTATTAGGTGTTGGTATCCCCATTGAACAACATTACGGGCTAATGAGCGAAATTGCGCCGGGTTGGAAGTTACGGGTATTGTTAGCGCAAGCCCTATTTTCAAATCCTGATATCTTATTACTTGATGAACCAACCAATAACTTAGATATTGATACGATCCGTTGGCTTGAGGAGACGCTAAATCAACGCGAAAGTACGATGATTATTATTTCGCATGACCGCCATTTTTTAAATATGGTTTGTACCCATATGGCCGATTTGGATTATGGTGAATTGCGTGTCTATCCTGGTAATTACGACGATTATATGACCGCGTCAACTCAAGCCAGAGAGCGCTTATTAGCTGACAATGCCAAAAAGAAAGCACAAATAAGTGAATTGCAATCGTTTGTAAGTCGTTTTAGTGCCAATGCTTCTAAATCCAAGCAAGCGACATCACGCGCCAGACAAATTGAAAAAATCAAACTTGAAGAAGTCAAAGCTTCCAGCCGTCAAAACCCATTTATTCGTTTTGAACAGGATAAAAAGCTGTTTCGCAATGCCCTTGTTGTTGAAAATCTGACGAAAGGTTTTGACAACGGTCCACTATTTAAAAATCTTAAATTAATGGTTGAAGTAGGCGAGAAAGTCGCGATTTTAGGGACTAACGGTATCGGTAAAACCACCCTACTAAAAACCTTAATGGGCGAACTGACACCAGAACAAGGTGAGATCAAATGGTCAGAAAATGCCAATATTGGTTATTACGCGCAAGATCATGAATATGAATTTGATGAAGACTTAACCGTATTTGACTGGATGAGTCAATGGAAGCAACCCACCGACGATGAGCAAGCGGTACGTAGTATTTTAGGGCGTTTATTATTTTCGCAAGATGATATTAAAAAACAAGTTAAAGTCCTATCTGGTGGTGAAAAGGGACGCATGTTATTTGGTAAATTGATGATGCAACGCCCGAATATTATTGTCATGGATGAGCCAACAAACCATCTTGATATGGAATCAATTGAATCACTCAATATGGCATTAGAGCTTTATCAGGGCACACTATTTTTTGTTTCACACGACCGTGAATTTGTAAGTTCCTTAGCGACTCGAATTGTTGAAATTACACCTGAAAAAGTGAACGATTATACGGGTAATTATGAAGATTATCTGCGTAGTCAAGGAATTGAATCATAGCCATTAATAAAAATAGCCACTAAATGTGGCTATTCAGATTGATGACAAACCTCGATATAATTCGGGGTTTATTTTTTTATTTAAACCATAAATAGGATTTTTAATTTGGATTTTATTAAATAAATTAAAAAATAGCCTAAAAAACGTAACAAAAATAACTTTATCGCTATTTTCTTGATATTTTGAGCCGTTGTAGCCAATAAACACTGCATTTGAACCTGCGCTCTTCCTCTAAATCGAGCATAGCGATGTCCGTGATGTTGTTTAGCATCAGCAAAGCTGCGCTCTATCGTTTCTTTTCGCCGAGCATAGACTTTTTTACCCCACTGACTTAAATGAATCTCGTTGGCTTTTTCTTTATCTGCTTCCCAGATATGCCGTGTGATGACTTTCTGTGTATTTTTACTCTGTGTACACTGTGACAATAACGGACAGATTTTGCAGGTTGTTGCATCAGAATGACAATGACGATAACATTCCCTGCTAGTAGTTTTATATATTAATGTTTGCCCGTTTGGGCAAGTATAAGTATCGTTTTGACGGTTATAGATAAACTGCTTTTTTCTGATGGGATTCGCACCATGGGTGGGGCGACGATAACCCAACACCGGATATATCTGCTCTGCCAGCAGTAAATGGCAAATGGGAGCCGTAAAATAACCCGCATCAAGACCGACACCAACCGGATTAAAGCCAAACCGCTCTAGCTGGCGTTTTAATCGAGCCATATAAGGCTGGGGATCATGGATATTTCCGGCTGTGACATAGGTATCGGTAATTAAATTATGTTTGCCATCAACCGTTCGGTGATCTAAGTAGAAGAATCCTTTAGGCTTGTCTTCCCGATGCATAAAGCCACTATCCGAATCTGTTGTACTGACTTTAACATCCTTGTATTTCTCTACCGTCGATGGCTTTAAGGCTTTTTTCCGTTTAATTCTCTTTCTGCGTTGATGGCTTGATTAAGCGCATCAATATATTGACTGGGCTCAACAATATTATCAAAAATCTATTGATAGATTTCACTGTCATTAAACCGACGGCGACGATTTTGGCTGAGTGTTGAGGCGTCAATCACTTTTTCGGTTAATCCCATTCCCAGAAACCA
This sequence comes from Gilliamella sp. Fer1-1, assembly GCF_001690825.1. Lineage (NCBI taxonomy): Bacteria > Pseudomonadati > Pseudomonadota > Gammaproteobacteria > Orbales > Orbaceae > Gilliamella > Gilliamella sp. Fer1-1. The sequence continues at coordinate 457 of NZ_LZGX01000048.1, read as the reverse complement.
GCGATAAGCTAAATTGACCAGAATTTCCTGAACTAGACGACGTTCACTGGGGATACCGAAAAGATACCCCAATAGCATGATTTTAAACAGTCTGACCGGATCTTCTGCCGGCGACCGTTATTAAGGCAATAAAGTGGTGCTACCGCTTCTCGAATAAATTCAAAATCAATGACTTTAGCTATTTTACGAACAAGATGATTTTGAGGGACAAGCGCATCTAGCGAGATTTGCTCTATTTTTTTCTGGTGTCGCTGGAGTTGGTTTTTTTAGCATAGAAGAATTCCTCTTATAATGGACTCCTCTCTATTAGATCAAAGAACTCGCCAAAAAACGAGCTCTTTGTCATCAATCTGAAATTTATAAATAAATTTTTACTTAACATACAATTCAGATGTATCTAATTTAAATTCATCATAAATATCAAGTTTTTTCATAATATGCGCTAAAACTTGATTAA
>NZ_LZGX01000047.1:0-41437 GCF_001690825.1 Gilliamella sp. Fer1-1 | reverse complement strand
TTCTAGTTTCAGGATCGGTCTCATGGATGTATTATGCAGACCGCTTAATGGAATTTCCTGCTGGCGTGCTTGGCGTAGCATTAGGTACGATTTTATTACCCTCGTTAGCGAAAAGTTTTTCTAAAGGTGATCATAAGCAATATTCTGAGGTATTAGATTGGGGATTGCGACTTTGTTTTTTACTGGCTTTGCCAAGTACCGTGGCATTAGGCGTTATTTCTCGTCCTCTTATATCAACATTATTTGAGTATGGGCAATTTACCCTAAATGATACCTTAATGACACAGCGAGCCTTAGTGGCTTATTCTATCGGTCTACTTGGATTGATTTTAATTAAAGTGTTAGCACCCGCATTTTATTCGCGTCAGGATATTAAAACTCCCGTCAAAATTGCAATTGTTACGTTAATTTTAACACAGCTAATGAATCTTGTTTTTATTGGGCCATTACAGCATGCAGGCCTTTCACTATCCATTGGTTTAGCCGCTTGCTTTAATGCTGGATTATTGTATTGGCAACTGCGTAAAAAACAACTTTATCAACCCCAACCTGGTTGGTATCTCTTTTTAATTAAAGTCATTATTGCCGTAATATTAATGTCCACAGTGTTATGGTCTGGCTCACAGCTATTACCTGATTGGTCAACGGGTTCAATGTGGGTTCGTATAGGGCGATTATTTTTATTGGTAATTGTTGGCATCGTTGTTTATTTTGCATCATTGATTGCTATGGGATTTAAGATTAAACACTTTATTAAACGAATTGATTAACAACAATCAATAATTAAAATTTTGTTAAAAATTTTAGGTAACAGGAACGTTTAAGTAAAAATTAATAAGCAAATAAGATGAATAAAGTGTCTTTTTTACTCTCCCCATTATTGATGGTGTAGTTTATTTTTATTGAGTTGTTTTTTTCGATGTATTTCGCATTTTTGCAATACCATTACCAAACTTTTTTAGACGTATTTTGGTCACTAGATTTTGATACTTCAATTTATTTTTATCAAAATAAATTTGTAGATACATTATGGGTTTTTGGCGTGTTGTTGCTTGTTCTTCATTACGCTAATGTTCATATGGTTAATAAAATATAATGCTATTGATTTACATAATGATGATATTTTCGATAATTGCTGTATTTCTTCAACAAAAAAGTAGCGTACTATTAATCAATAGGTTATGATTCAAGTGCTTTAAAGCAAAGGAATACTCATTAATTGAGTGATTTTTAAAAATTAAATGATAACATAAAATTAATTGATAGGATAATCGGAATACGTTATCATGACTGGGCTATGGTCTGCCAAATCTACGCCCAAAATCTTTTTTATTTTCACTATAGTCAAAATCAGACTCATTTCTTATTTTTATCACCGAAGTTATCGAAATCATCACGCTTAATAAAGTTGTCGGATATATCGGTGTTTTTTTTGTGGAGGTTGCGTTTTTTACCTTTTTCATTTTTCTTCTTTAACCTATCTAATTTATTTAGGTTACCTAAATCACATAAATTATTTAAATTAACTAAGTTCTCGCTGTTTTTTGCGCCACTGCTTTTATTGTCATATACGCAGGGTTCTCAGGCATTAACGGCGCATACATCAAGGGAAATTGAGGGTAAGGCACCGTATTTAACGTTTGATGATGGGCGAACTAAGGTGACTTCGACAGATAATCTATTAGCTATTGAGTTGCCGGATGGTACAACCCTCAAGCCATCAACTAACACATCAAGTTCGAAAAATCCGATACAGCTAGTTAATGGAGCTACTTTTAATGATATACACATGGTGGTGCCATTATCGGTAAATACAGTCAGTTTAAATGACTTAATTACTCAAGGTAATTGGGGAGATGACGATGGGGATGGTCAGGGTACTAATGGTGTTACTGCGATGGGGAGTGTATCGGTGAGTTTTACTGATGCGGATAATAATACTGTAAGTCGTAGTGATGCATTAGATATTTGTAAGGCGCCTTATAAGATGACATTAAGTAGTACAGGAGGGGATTTACAAACAAAGTACGGGTTACCTAATACAAGAAATTTTAGTAGTCAAACAGTGACGTATTATATTACTCCGTATAGTGGTCCTCGTATTTGTTTTGTCAGGCCGAGTACTCATTCTTCCTCCTTCGAACCCTCTGGCATGGTTCCTGATAAGGGATTTTTAGTTCAGTCAACAAGTTCGTCATCTTATGGCCTTAATTTTCCAACAACGGGGGGGGGATCGTTTGTATTTTGATTTACTCATAGCTGGGGTTGATGCGAGTCAGTTGACATGGTCTTCAGTCTCGCGTGGAGGGATAACAGCTACGGTGAGTTGGAGACTGCCAAAACAAGGCGGCGAAGAAGATGCGTGGATTCATGATGAAGATAGATCCAGTTATGTAACGCGAGTAACTTTAACGGGACCTAGGGCAAGTGATGCTCAAATGCAGTCAGATAATCCTAGCCCTTTAACCATACCATCTTTGCCACAGACATTTGAGTTGGTGGGTAGAGATAGTAGTGGGAATGAGGTGAAGTATGGATTTGTGTTGAGGCAGTGGTTTGTCCATCGGGGTGATAAATGGGATTATTGGTCTAACCAAATATCTTGGTGTGGTCGTTTGGGTTATCGTGCGCCAAAGCTCAAGGAGTTAACTAACGCGAAGTGTGGTTCAGATGATCGGTTTCCATGTTATGATGGCATAGATGGTGCCACGCCGTCGTCAAATACACGGTATCACACGAGTTATATAGGCGCAGGATTTTTCACGGAGTGGGACAACGTAGAACTTTATTTCGATGAAATGAACTACGAGATGAGCTTCAGAAGTTCAACCTGGACAAGCGACGTTACAGATAACGGTGTCATCTTTAGTGTCGGTCGCGGTACTGTCTTCCTCGATGATGGGTCGCACCGCGATTACATTTATTGCACCACACCTTAGCTTTTATTTCTTAGCCCTTAACCCTTAGGTCATGGAGAGGGAGATGGTGCAAACAGAGGATAATTTATTAAAGAACAGCGCCCTAGCGTAGTTGGGGCGCTTTATTGAGAGTACGTTTGTTATGGTTTAAATTCGAAGTTTATTTTGTTCAACAAAGCTAATACGTCCGAAACCACTGCCCCCAATCAATTGTAATCACAAAAAAGTATTGATTTATTGAGGTTTTTTAATGAAATGGCTTATTAAAAACTTCAATAAAATCAATGGCTTTTCTGACCGATTTTTATACTCCCCTATCCCCCTACATCGTTATAATAAATGAACATCAATTGCTATTTTGTTATTATCTAAGGAAGTTATTTGGGCGGTTCTACGTTAAGAAATCACAGATTTCTTGCTGTGATTTGAGTGTTCTAATATTTTGTAGGACGTCTGCTGCTTGAGCATAGTGCTGTTTTAAGTAAGTAAGCCACTGTTTGATGCGTGCAGAATGATAAAGTGGTTTAACGTCATCAATGGAGGATGTCGCATAAAGGATTAATATTTCCATCACTTGTTGCCAACTGAATGCTGATTGTTCAGTTCTAATCATATTGGCTAAGTTCGGAATCGTTAAAATACCACGGCCTAGCATAATATCGTTAGTTTGGCTTTGATTTATGCAATTTTTTGCATCCTCAATAGAGAAAATTTCACCATTGGCAATAACAGGAATATTTAGCTGTTGCTTGATTTGGCCTATTGTTTGCCAATCTATTTTTTCGGCTTTATAACCATCTTCTTTGGTTCTGCCATGAATAGCAATTTCATTGGCACCGGCAAGTTCAATGGCGCTGGCGATTTCGTTGCAATGTGATTTATTATCCCACCCTAAGCGAATTTTGACTGATAATTGATTTGTTGCCCCTATTGTTTGCCTGACTTGGCTGACAATATTAAATATCTGTTCGGGATATTGTAATAAATAAGCGCCTCCGTGACTGCCAACCACCGTTTTGGCGGGGCAACCAAAATTGATATCTATTCCATAAGAGCCTAACTCAATGGCTTTAACGGCATTTTCAGCCATCCATTCTGGTGATTGCCCAAGAATTTGGATGCGAACTGGCGTGCCTGATTTAGTTTTACCATTATTGTAAAGTTCGGGGCATAGGCGGTAAAAAGTCCGATTAGATAATTTGTGATGTGTCACTCTGATAAATTCCGTCACACAATAATCAAATTGGTTGATATTGGTTAAAAGTTGCCTTACTTGATAATCAAGTACGCCTTCCATGGGGGCTAAAATTATTCGTTTAATTTTCATTGGGGAAACCTAGTTGGTTTTATCATTGCCACAAATACGACAATTTAGTTGTTTGGTGAGTTTAATTTGGTTAAATTCCATAGTCATGGTATCAATCATTAATACACGTCCAATTAATGGTTTTCCATATTGGGTTAGTACTTTTATCGCTTCTAAGGCTTGCATTGAGCCGAACATGCCAACCAGCGGTGCCATGACGCCAGTTTCAATACAAGTTAACTGATCTTTACCAAATAAACGGCTCAAACAGTGATAACAAGGTTCATTAGGCTGATAAGTAAATACGCTTAATAATCCCTCCATACGGATCGCAGCGCCAGAAACTAGCGGTTTTTTTATTTGAAAACAGCAACGATTAATTTGCTGGCGGGTAATTAAATTATCTGTACAGTCAATGACAATATCATGTTGTTTTATTAGTGAAATTAAATGGTTATCATCGAGCTTTTGATTTACTGTATCAATAATAATATTTGTATTGAGCTTGTGTAATGTTTGTTGAGCTACTTCTACTTTGTATTGATTAATCGATTTGTCAGTATATAAAATCTGTCGATTTAAGTTAGATTTTGATACGGTATCAAAATCAGCTAAGGTTAATTTACCAACACCAGCAGCCGTTAAATAAAGTGAAGCAGCACAACCTAAACCGCCTAAACCAATAATAAGTGCTGAGCTATTTTTTAAGATTTGTTGCTTATCAATATCAAAGCCTCGTAGGGTTATTTGCCGGTCATAACGAAATAACTCTTGATTGGTAAGCTGTTGCATATGGTATTTGTGTTGTTAGTGTTGAAAACTATATTATAATTATAGCAGAAACTTGGCACAACAAAGTGCCAAGAGTAATTAAGATTATTTATCAAAGCTAGATAAGAATTTTAAATATTCGTCCTTAGTCATTAATGGTTTATACTCTGATATTAGTTTTTGTGCTGGTTTAGCATCATCATAAAGTAAATCGATAATGGTACAAGCCATCATCTGTGCAGGACGAATATAAGCCATCTCTTCATCAAATACGGTGTAATCTTTACCATGTAGCACACCTCTAACTGAACCAATCCACGGGTGGCTAACTGGCATAATGTGGGATAGATCGCCTGTATCCGTGCTTCCTGTCATATGAGGGGCAATAGAAACATTTTCTTCACCAATTAATGCTTCAGCATTATGTTTTAAAAGCTCGTTAAGTGTTGGATTATTATTTAATGGTAGATAACCAGGCAAATCTTTAATTTCACAGGTTGCACCAACAGCCATTGCACCAGCTTTTAAGGCGCGATTAATTCGTTCATTAGCGTCGATCATAGCTGGAACATTGCCTGCCCGTACATAGCTTTCCATTCTTACATCACTTGGTACCACATTGACTAAGTCGCCACCTTGAGTAATGATGGGGTGAAATCGAATATAGTCTTTTTCTTGAAAGGTTTCGCGTATGGCATGTACGCCCATCATTCCCATCATAGCGGCATTTAAGGCATTTACTCCAGCATGTGGCGCTGCTGCTGCGTGCGACGCTTCGCCTTTATATTTAATCAGTTTGCCGATAAAACCATTACTGGTTGTTGATATTTCAATAAAACCATCTTGGCGGTCATTGGGTACGCTAGTTAAGTGTATTTGTAGTGCCATATCGATATCATCAAATTCACCGCGCGAGATTAGCTCTGGTTTACCGCCAATATATTTGATTTTACCTTCCTCAATAAGGCGATTACGATATGTGATTTCAACATATTCTTCAGCTGGAACCGCAAAAGGTACCACATCCCCCGCTAAAAATTGCATGGCGCCAGAATCTATTAGCCCCATGGTCACAGCCATCATATTGGCAATTTGAGCATTATGACCACAGCAGTGTGCCGCGCCAGATATTTCATCAGCAGCAGGATGATCAGCGCAAATAATGGCATCAAGCTCCCCTATAACAGCAATGCTATACTTACTGCCTTTGCCCCCTTTTAAGCGGCCTTTTACTCCCGTTATTGCTAATTTATTTTTAAATGGTACGCCCAGTTTTTCAAAGCTTTCTTCAACTTTTTTGGCCGTCTTGTGTTCTTTGTAACCAAGTTCAGGCTCTGCCCAAATTGATTCGGCGACCGCCTTGATATCGGCCTTACGATTTGCAATAGCAATACAAACCTTCTTTTTAAGTTCTTCTTTTGTCATAAATTAAATCCTAATCCAAATTAGATAACACCTTCCCAATGTAAGGTGATTTGCGCAATGATTGCTGCAAAAATAAAGGTACCTGAAAACACCGCTAAAGAAACCGGAATGATTCGCCACGAGATATTTTTAAATAATGCTAAATCTTTGCCAATAGCAAGCCCTGCATAAGCAAGTACCGGAGTACAAACAGCCAATAAAGAAACCTTGTCAGTAATTGAAACAATCTGCTCATGAAAAGGGAAAATAGGTGATGAAGCGGTTGCTGCAACGACCGATACCCATAATATGACAGGCAGTTTGTTGCATAAAGGAATCTTGCTAATAATATATCCAACAATTGATATGGCAACTAAAATTGATAATGCTTCTATTGACTGCATAAAGTCAATTTTATAGCCAACAGTATTACCGGCTGCCATAATAATGGCAACTAAGATCAATAAAAAAACTGTTTCTAAAAACTTCATTATAGTGCTCCTTCTTTATGACGATTACGACGTAAACGGCTAAAAGTGTTATACAAGAAAGAGGCAAAAGGTAATGAAAATAATGTATAAATATAAATACCAACAATGCTAGACATTAAGTTCGCTGTCGTGGCATAGGCTTTAATATCTTCACTTATTTCTGGATAAAGATCACTTATTGGTGCCAGTGATGCAGCCATCATACTACCACTTCCAACGCCTGCGCCCATGGCTAAGGCGTAAGGGTGGAGAATATCTAATTTTGCCATCACACTGGCTAGTATACTCATCCATATAGCACCATAAAGTGTGCCACAAATATACATTGCCATAACACCTCGACCTTCGGCAGAGTCCAATCCGTATTTATCGGCAACAATTGCGATATTGGGTTCACGGGCAACAGAGTAGGTTGCTCCAACTGCTTCGCGTTTCATACCTAGCATCATTGCTAGTGGTAAACCAAGTAAAATGGTGCCAGCAAAATGACCTAACTCTTGAAAGATTAATGCCGATTTTGCATCTTCTAGAATCATTTCTATTTTTGGTCCCACAGAAAGCCCCAGTTTGGCGATAAGTAGCATTAACGTTACCATCATGATGGCGCTAGCATGATTCATATTTTTTAGATTTAATATTTTAAATTTGGGTAGGCTGATTATGCCGCCAATAATCATGGCATATAACATGGGGTATAATGTGATAATCCAAATAGATTGTTTGCCAATAAACTCACAGAATAAAACGACTATCATTGCGAGTAAATGCACTTTGTAGTCTTTTAAAATTTCCATTCCTGCTCCTTTTTTATTTTTATCTATTTTATACTAGGGTCGCCCCTAAGGTATTTTGAAAATGCTTTAAAGCCCATTGATGGCCGATAGGATCAAAGCTTGCGACGGCGTTTTTATGAATAACTATTTTATAACCTAAGTTATAAGCATCAACAGCCGTGTGTAAAATGCAAATATCAGTACAAACACCAATTAAATGAATTTCAGTTATATGTCTTTCGCGTAAGCGAAGATCGAGATCTGTGCCACAAAATGCTGAGTAGTGGCGTTTGTTGATCCAATAAATATTGGTTGAATTTCGCTGTTTTTGATAGATTTGCTGTAAATTACCGAATAATTGTTGTCCAACTGTTCCGACAATATTATGAGGTGGGAAGAGTGAATTTTCAGGATGATATGTATCTGAAGGTTCATGGGCATCAATAGCAAAAACGACAAACTGATTATTTTTAATAAATGATTCAGTTATATTTAATATTTCGGGCTCAATTTGTTGACCCACAGAACCAGTAGTTAACGCACCATCGTCAGCAATGAAGTCATTAGTGTAGTCAATTGAAATTAAAGCTTTCATATCAAGTTAATAATATCTAAATCATACTAAAGCTTAGTAATAAATATTTGATATGACAAGTTTTAAATGAATCATTTTCCGATTTCATCAAGAAAAAAGGAATTTAATTTTGTTATCCTATTGAATTTAAAATAATTTGTAAAATTACCTATAAAGTAAAATTATTATCATCAACCGAGTATAAATAAATTAAATAGTGATTATTTTAAAACATAGGCTTTATCCCCTGATAAATTGCTCTATAATAATTGCTATTTTTGACAATTGCACACAGGATATATTTAATGAGAACAATTTATTGCGGACAACTAAACGCAAATTATATTAATCAAGACGTCACATTATGTGGATGGGTCAATAAACGCCGTGATTTAGGTGGAATGATTTTTATTGATATGCGTGATCGTGAAGGAATTGTGCAAGTTTTTTTTGATCCTGATTATCAACAAGCCTATCAATTAGCTGGCGAGTTACGTAATGAATTTTGTATCCAAATTAAAGGCAAGGTAAGAGCAAGACCAGAAGGGCAAATTAATAAAGATATGGCGACAGGTGAGGTTGAAATTTTAGCCACCGAGTTGACTATATTTAACCGTAGTGATGTTTTACCGCTTGATTTCAATCAAAACAACAGCGAAGAACAACGTTTAAAATATCGTTATATTGATTTGCGTCGCCCTGAAATGGCAACGATTTTTAAAACTCGGGCAAAAATTACCGCTTTTGTTCGCTCATTTATGAATGAACATGGCTTTTTAGATATCGAAACACCGATGTTGACTAAAGCAACACCTGAAGGCGCTCGTGATTATTTGGTGCCAAGCAGAATTCATAAAGGTGAGTTTTACGCACTACCGCAATCACCACAACTATTTAAGCAATTATTAATGATGTCAGGATTTGATCGATATTATCAAATTGTAAAATGTTTTCGTGATGAAGACTTACGTGCCGATCGTCAACCTGAATTTACCCAAATTGACGTTGAAACATCGTTTATGACAGCAGAACAAGTGCGTGATGTTATGGAACAGATGATCCGTGAACTTTGGTTGCATGTAAAAAATGTGGATTTAGGAAAGTTCCCTATTATGACTTTTGCTGAAGCAATGCGTCGTTATGGTAGTGATAAACCCGATTTACGTAATCCCCTTGAAATTATTGATGTGGCTGATTTGGTTAAAGATGTCGATTTTAAAGTGTTTTCAACACCAGCTAATGATCCTAAAGGGCGTGTAGCTTTACTTTGTGTACCAAATGGTGCGCAATTAACACGTAAACAACTTGATGAATATACACAATTCATTTCGGTTTATGGTGCTAAAGGTATGGCATGGATTAAGATTAATGAACGTAGTAAGGGGTTAGATGGTGTACAAAGCCCTGTGGCAAAATTCTTTAATGAATCGCAAATGGAAGCATTACTTAATCGTGCCAATGCTAAAGATGGTGATATTTTATTATTTGGTGCTGATAGCTATAAAGTGGTGAGCGATGCACTAGGGGCATTACGTTTGAAAGTCGGTAAAGATTTAGCGTTAACCGATGAAAATAAATGGGCTGTACTTTGGGTGGTTGATTTCCCGATGTTTGAAGAAACCGATGAAGGGTTAAGTGCGATGCATCATCCATTTACGTCACCAAAAGATTATTCACCAGAAGATCTTATTAAAAATCCTGAGAATGCGGTTGCTAATGCCTATGATATGGTCATTAATGGTTATGAAGTTGGAGGGGGATCTGTCCGTATTCACCGTAGTGAAATGCAACAAGCCGTTTTTTCAATTTTAGGTATTAACGAACATGATCAACGTGAGAAATTTGGGTTTTTACTTGATGCATTGAAATACGGTACGCCACCACATGCAGGATTAGCCTTCGGTTTAGATAGGTTAAGTATGTTATTAGCCGGAACGGATAATATTCGCGATGTGATAGCATTTCCTAAAACAACTGCGGCAACTTGTTTACTTACCGATGCGCCAAGCCCAGCAAATGCAGCAGCTTTGACTGAACTGGGTATTGAAGTAAGTAAAAAATAGTCATATTTGATGCAAAAATTTAAAAATCCTGAATCTGTTCTGGTAGTCATTTTCTGCCAGACAACAAAACGTTGCCTTATGTTACAACGCCAAGATGATCCTCATTTTTGGCAATCAGTAACAGGTAGTATGGAGGCTCATGAATCGCCACAAGAAACAGCAATTCGTGAAGTTTTAGAAGAAACAGGTATTGATATTCTTGGTCAAAATCTTGAGCTAATTGATGTAGAGCATATCGTTGAATTTGAAATTTTTCCACAATTCAGGCATCGATATGCGCCAGATGTTACGGTAAATAAAGAACATTGGTTTTATCTTCCTCTTATTGACGAGATAACGCCAATACTTACCGAACATTTAGCTTATCAATGGCTTAAGATTGATGATGCCGCCAATCTTACTTTATCTCCCAATAACAGTGAAGCTATCGGTAACATTCATCGTTTGATTGAATCGAATTAAGAGGTAGGAAATGAAATCGAATCTATATGCTATTGTGTTATCCTTTTTATACTTTTTTGTATCAACTAGCCATGCAGATATAGACATAAAAAAATGTCAACCTAATCAAAATGATCATGTTATTTTTAATGATGATGATGATAAAATCGCTAAAAAAATCATTGATTATAAATTACATGATCAATCAGAAAAACACGAATATATTATTATTAAGATATTTGCTAATGAAAATCACGATGATCGCAATGATTGGATCGCTTCTTTTTTATTTGATGATAAATTTGAACAATATCTCCTTTACCAAGTTGATCAGAATCAATTTATTGATATCGATGAAAAACAATTTGACGCTTTATCATCTAAAATTATTGAATGTAATCAAGATAAACAAACGCCTATATATAGGAAGGTTTTGCCGTAGTTAGGCTATATAGTTAGGTTATGTAGTTAGACTGATAAATAAGTGAGTATTAAGGATTAAAAATATTCTGGGTTTAGTTAACTCAAGGTTAGTTAGTAATAGAGAGTCATAATAAATGAATTTTTCAAATTTTCGGGATTTTTTAGATTATCTTGAGCAACACGGTGAGTTAAAGCGGATTTCGTTCCCTGTTAACCCTTATCTTGAAATGACCGAAATTGCTGATCGCGTTTTACGTAGTGAAGGCCCAGCTTTATTATTCGAAAACCCAATTGGTTATGATATGCCTGTTTTATGTAATTTGTTTGGCACAGCTAAACGTGTTGCGATGGGAATGGGGCGCAAAGATACTTCAGCTTTGCGTGAAATTGGTGAGCTATTGGCATTTTTGCGTGAGCCCGATCCACCAAAAGGGATACGGCAATTTTTTAATGTCTTGCCTAAATATAAACAAGTACTAAATATGCCTGTTAAACGTCGTTCATCGGCGCCATGCCAAGAGATGGTTTTTAAAGATGATGATGTGGATTTGACCCGTTTACCTATTATGCATTGTTGGCCTGATGATGTGGCACCATTGCTGTCTTGGGGATTAACTATTACCAAAGGTCCTTATAAAGAACGGCAAAATGTGGGAATTTACCGTTTGCAATTATTAGGTAAAAATAAATTAATTATGCGCTGGCTTTCACATCGTGGCGGTGCACTTGATTTTGCTGAGTGGCAACAAGCGCATCCTAACGAGAGATTTCCTGTTAGTGTCGCTATTGGTGCTGATCCCGCAACTATTTTAGGTGCAGTGACACCAGTGCCAGACACGTTACCCGAATATGCTTTTTCAGGATTATTGCGCGGTAGTCGAACAGAGGTCGTCAAATCGTTATCAAGTGATTTAGACGTTCCTGCCAGTGCCGAGATAATTCTTGAAGGTTATATTGATCCTAATGAGCTAGCATCAGAAGGGCCCTATGGCGATCACACGGGTTATTATAATGAGGTAGAACAATTTGCTGTCTTTACGGTGACGCATTTAACTCACCGTAAAGACGCCATTTATCATTCAACTTATACAGGCAGGCCACCAGATGAGCCGGCGATAATGGGACTGGCGTTAAATGAAGTCTTTATTCCAATTTTACAAAAACAGTTTCCTGAAATTGTTGATTTTTATCTACCGCCTGAAGGATGTTCATATCGTATTGCGATTGTGACAATTAAAAAACAATATCCTGGCCATGCTAAAAGAATCATGATGGGAGTGTGGTCTTATCTGCGACAATTTATGTACACTAAATTTGTGATTGTCTGTGATGATGACATTAATGCCCGAGACTGGAAAGATGTGATGTGGGCGATTTCTACTCGCATGGATCCACAGCGTGATACGACTTTTATCGATAATACACCGATCGATTACTTAGACTTTGCTTCACCAGTTTCTGGATTAGGCTCTAAAATGGGATTGGATGCCACGAATAAATGGTCTGGTGAAACAAATCGAGAGTGGGGTAAAATCATTAAAAAAGATCCTAAAGTTATTGCTCGAATTGACGAAATCTGGAATGAACTTGGTTTATAGTATTATCGTTATCGCATTTTTTATTATGGTAAAGTTAAAAAACTCATTAGGTGTGATACAGAAGAATAGAATTGCAAAAGACAAAATGCGCATTAAAGAATTTATTCCTATAAATGAATAAACAGTATATTGAAGATAAAAATAATGCGCTAAATAATTTTCTTTTTAAAGATGGCAATAATATTGATATCGTTGTTCAATCTTAATCAAATTTTTTGTTATCGACCTTATGTGGCATGATGATTCAACTTTATTGATTAATAATGTTTTATTTTAAAAATAGTATAAATAAAATAACCCAAATAAGTCTTAAACAAAAACTATTCCTTTTAGATGCATTTATGTATAATTATAGGTAACCTCATAAAAATTAGAAAAAATGAAAAAAATCAAGCTATTATTTGTATTGTTATTATCCATTTCTTATTGTGTACAGGCCACCAGTTATAAGGCACAGCCAGATGATACTCAATTAAAGCTTAAAGAATCAGATTTATTGCTTCCCGCTTTGCGTTTATCTGCAGAAAAAGGTAATGCAGAAGCACAATATTCGTTAGGAAGTGTTTATAAACAAGGCTTGGGCGTTGAAGTTAGTGATGTTCGTGCTTTTTTCTGGTATAAAAAAGCAGCAGAACAGGGGCTAGCTAAAGCACAAAATAATCTAGCATTAATGTATCAAAGTGGCTTGGGTACTAATCGCGATTTCAATGAAGCCGTTAAATATTTCAAATTAGCAGCAGATCAAAATTATGCATTGGCTAAATACAATTTAGCTTTAATGTATCAACAAGGTGAAGGTGTTGAAAAAAACACATTGACCGCAATTGATTATTTTACACAAGCAGGTGATAGCGGGATTTATGACGCTTATTTAAATCTTGGAATTATGTATTTTTTTGGTGATGGCATAAAAGAAGATCGTATGATTGCGGCTGATTGGTTTAGTAAAGCAGCTAAAGAAAATATGCCAGAAGCGCAATATTATTTAGGACTAATGTCAGAAAAAGGAGATGGTTTAACCCAAGATTATATGGCTGCTAGTTATTTTTATACACAAGCAGCAGAACGGGGGCACGTACTTGCTATGTATAATTTAGCTATTATGTACGCAACAGGTACCGGAGCTAAACCTGATAATACGCAAGCAGCATATTGGTTTACTAAAGCTGCCGAAGCTGGCAATGCTGATGCTCAATATAATATTGGTGTAATGTATGATGTAGGTGGTGGTGTTTCTAAAGACGATAAGAAAGCCGTTGAGTGGTATCTAAAAGCGGCAGAGCAAGGCAGTGTTGATGCACAATATAATTTAGGCATTAAATATCTAGAAGGTAAAGGCACAGATCAAGATAACGATCGTGCCATTTATTGGTTTACTAAAGCTAGCGAACAAGGAGACCAAGACGCTAAAACCTATTTAGAACACTTATTACCTAAAAAATAAAAGTGCTGTATTTTTGCTTTATCCAGAATTTCGCATACCAGCTGCAATGCCAGAAATGGTGATCATGAGCCCTTGTTCTACTATAATATTGTCATCGCCGCAGTGTTTCCGTGAACGGCTTAATAACTCTACTTGTAATAAGTTTAATGGCTCAATATAGGTATTACGCAAGGCTACAGATTGTGCGATCCAAGGCAAATCAGCCATTAAACTAACATCATCGGTGATCGTTAGCACAGTATTGATATCTTGGGTTAACAAATTTCTTAATTCTTCGCCTAGTAGCCATAAAGCAGGATCGACCAAACGTTGCTCATAATATTCGTGGATATCAGGCGCCGATTTGGCGTAAACCATTTCAAGCATGCCTAATCGAGCATTAAAAAAAGGCCACTTGTGATACATTTCTTTAAGAAGCTCTTTTTTTCCCTCCTCGATGACAGATCTCAGTGCGTTACCGGCTCCAAGCCAAGATGGTAGCATTAATCGGTTTTGTGTCCAGGCAAAAATCCATGGAATAGCACGTAAGCTTTCAATCCCCCCTCCCGTTCGACGTTTTTGTGGTCTGGAGCCTAGTGGTAATCTGCCTAATTCAACCTCTGGCGTTACCGCTCTAAAATAATCAACAAAATCAGCTCGTTCGCGTACATAACTGCGATAGCAATTACAGGAAAGTTCCGACATTTCATCCATAATATGGCGCCATGCTTGTTTTGGTGCTGGTGGGGGCAATAAATTGGCTTGTAAAATCGCTGAGGTATAAAGCATTAGGCTACTGAGAGCAACTTCTGGTAAACCAAGTTTAAAACGAATCATTTCACCTTGTTCGGTAACTCTAAGCCCACTTTTTAACGATCCAGGTGGTTGAGAAAGTAGAGCTGCATGAGCAGGCGCACCACCACGACCAATTGAGCCACCTCGACCATGGAATAATACTAAATTAATATTATATGTTTCAAATAAGCTAACTAATTCTTCTTGCGATCGATACTGTGCCCAAGATGCGGCAAGTGTACCTGCATCTTTAGCCGAATCAGAATAACCTATCATCACCATTTGCTTACCTTGGATTTTGTCACGATACCAAGGTATATCCAGCAGCTTTTGCATAACCGATTTAGCGTTATTTAAGTCTTCTAATGTTTCAAATAATGGCGCAACAGGGATATACTTTTGACAATCAACGATTTTCAATAATAAGTAAACAGCTAAAATATCTGAAGGCGCCTTAGCCATTGATATTACGTAAGAAGCAATTGATTCTTCGCCTGCTTTTTTGATAACTCGACAAGTATCTAATACTTCTTGAACCGTTTCATCTGGTTGCCAGTTATAAGGTAGTAATGGTCGGTTAGATTGCAACTCTGTTAATAAAAATACTTGTTTTTCTTCCTCTGACCATTTTGCATAGCTACCTAAATTCAGTTCTTGGGTCAACGCATCAAGTGCCTGAATATGTACGGAACTATCTTGGCGAATATCTAATCTAACCAACTGTAAACCAAAGCTTTTTATCCGCCGTAAAGTATCAAGTAATGGACCATGGGCAATTGTTGACATGCCATTATCAATTAATGATTCATAACAGGTATAAAGTGGCGCCCATAACTGTTCGTTTTTAATTAAAATATCTCTAGGTGGTAGTACTTGTTCATTATTCAGTAAAGCTTCAATATAATTGTGAGTTTTTATTAAACGAGTGCGTAACTGTTTCATTACGGCTCGATAGGGCTCAGAAACGGTTTTGTTCTTTTCATCTAATAGATCGATAACAGATTGGCTACATTCTGTCATTGAAAGTTCACGGACAAGTATTTGAATATCAGATAAAAATAATTCAATTGACTTTAATCTAGCTTGTAACATTACTTTTTCTGTCACTTTTGCTGTCACATTTGGATTTCCGTCACGATCACCGCCCATCCATGAAGTAAATTTTATGGGAACATGTTCAACGGAGAGTTGTTCATCAAAAGTATCAACCAACTGGTCATTAAGTTCACGTAAGAATAAAGGCACGCCTTGCCATAAACTATCTTCAATGACAGAAAATCCCCATTTAGCTTCATCGATTGGGCTTGGGCGTTTTTTTCGGATTTCATCGGTATACCAAGCTTGGCAAACTAACTGTTTCAAGCGTCGCATAATCCGTTCTATCTCATAATCAGCTAAATCATCATGATCAAGCTGAGATAAACAGCTATTAATTGCGGTATAGGTGTTTATCATGGTTCTACGATTGATTTCAGTTGGATGAGCGGTTAATACTAATTCAATTGATAAATCATTAATTGCTTTGGTAATGGTTTCATTTGAAAAATTAAGTTTTTTTAGAGTACTAAATAATTCAGTCATTTTTTTAGGGCTACTAGAAGCTTCCCCATGCGGTGAAATACCATAATACTCAGCAGCAGTGTTAACTAAGTTCAAAAATTGGTTAAATGCGCGTGCAACATGCAATAGATCATCATCATTCAGATTTTCAATTAATTTGAGTAGCTCATTATGTGCTTGAACGTTTCCTTGTTGAGCTGATTTTGATAATTGTCTTATTTTTTCGACTAAATCGAATGTTTCATTGCCTGTGGCACGTTTAATCGCATTGCCTAGTAAAGTACCCAGCATATTGACATTACTTCGCATTGAGGAGTATTGGTTATTCATGATTTTCTCGTTTTTGATTTTATTATGCCTAAGATCCTTTAAAATGCATGAAAAAAATGGCAGTTTAATGACATCGGTATAATTGTTGGTTAACTTGCTTAAGATATATACTTTATAACAATGTTGCTTTGAATTTAAATAATAAAATTTTATGGTTTTTATTGTTTTTAATTGTTTTAATTATATTTACTTCAAAATATTAATAAGTAAAAATATTTCTTTAATTTTGAAATGTTCGTCTAAATAGTATTTAGCTGGTTTATTTTTCAGTGAACACAGTGTTGCAAACTGTATATTAATATCATTTGGGTATATACTAACAATATTATGAATATGTATTGGATAATTAGATGATCGCTGTTTTTTATATCGCGTCGATTATTGCTGTTATTGCTAGTATAAAAGTGATTAGTAGCTTGCGAGTTGATAAGGCAATTTTGTACCTTATTATTTCGCTGTTTGCTTCAGCGTCGATATTTATTCTACTTAATACCTATTTTTCTGCTGTTATATATATATTATTGTTTATTGGTGGAACAACGGCTCTTTTTTATGTTGTCGCTTCAATTTTGGCAATTCGTGTTGATAATATAGAAACAAAAAAACAAGGCATTAGCCCAAAAATTTGGTTAGGGCCATTAATTTTAGCTTTTATTTTGTTAGTCGCGCTTATTTATGGTGTAGTAACGGCCAACTATTCGGAGCTGAAAGAGTCTCATGAATTAATGCATGAAATGTCTGTATATGCATACATTTTAATGGCTGAATTAGCTATATTTTTATTATTAGGTGCAGCTGTGATTGCTTATCATTTTATGCATCGGCTGTTGTCGGAGAAATAATATGATCCCACTTATGCATTGTCTTATCTTTGCTTCTATTTTATTTGTGATCGGCTTATTAGGGGTAATGATTCGACGCAATCTCTATTTTCTGTTGCTTAGCCTGATGATTATGAATAATGGTGCAATCGTTGCGTTGTTTTCGGCAAGTAGTTATTGGCAACAATCTGATGGACAAGTACTTGCAATACTCGCGGTAATAACAGCCCTAGCAGAGATTTGTGTTGGGCTAGCATTAATGATGAAACTATTCTACCGCCGAAAAACCTTAAATATTGACTCACTGAGTGAGATGAAAGGATGAATCTACTTTATTTAACTATCATTGTTCCCTTGCTTTCTTTTTTTGGATTAATTTGCCTAGGGAGGCATATACGCTCAATTAATGTAATAATTATAGGCATCAGTACTATGCTCATCATTGCATTAATTACGGTATTTTCATGTATTGATTTTTATTCAAATACAGTGCCCGACATGACGCTAATCTATACTAGGCTATTATGGAATTGGATTTCTGTTGGTGATTTCGTTATACCTTTATCTTTGACACTAGATGGTTTATCACTAACTTTTTTAGTGCTAATCTCATTTTTTGGTTTCTTGATCTATTTTTTTGCAGCTTGTTATTTGACGTTAAGAAAGGATATTTATACTTTTTATGCTTACAGTAACTTATTAATTGCTAGCATGTTAACTATTATATTAGTTGATAATTTATTTGTTATGCTAATTGGTTGGGAAGGTGTGAGCATAAGTACTTACTTACTTATTGGTATTTACTATCAACAAGCGCGTAATGGCTATGCTGCAGTGAAAGCATTTATCGTTATGCATTTAACGGATATATTTTTAATCATTGGTATATTTTTACTTTATCAGACTTTAAACACATTAAATATTCATGATGTTTTGGTGCAAGCACATGATAATTTAGCGGTTGATTCAGACATTATATTCTGGATAACTTTAATGTTATTCCTTGGAGCAATGAGTAAATCTGCACTGTTTCCCATGCATTCATGGTTTGCCGAAACAACATTAGCGCCAATGCCTGCGGTAGCTTTGTTACAGTCATCAACAGTTATTTTAGCTGGGGTATATTTAGTTTTAAGATTAAGTAATTTGTTTATGATGTCGAGCGATGTTTTAGCTATTATATCGATGATTTCATCATTAACGATATTATTTGCTAGTACTATTGCATTAGTGCAGTACGATATTAAACGAATTATCACGTATATCAATTTAGCGCAAATTAGTTACCTTTTTTATGCTTTTTCAACACAAAGTTGGAATTTGTCTTTGAATTGCTTAATTAATTACTCCGTAACAAGCACATTGTTAATTTTAGCCTCATCTATTGTAATTAAAAAATGCCAAGGTGAGCGTGATATAAACAAATTAGGCGGTTTAATTAAATCTTTTCCAACGCTGTATATTGTATTTTTGTTAATTATGCTTTCACTCAGTGCTATTCCTTGGATTTCGGCATCATTTTATATCAAAGGAGATATCATTTGGGGAGTAATGGCGCAGGGTAGATTAATATCTGGAACGATTGGTTTGATAGGTATTTTATTTTCTAGCTTAGGCATTTGGCGTTTAATTTCAATGGTATTTTATCATAAACAAAAATGGTATGATTTTACAAAAATTAAATGGATAAGCTATAGCCCAATTTTTATCTTATTGGTATTTACTACCGCTTTATTTATTCATTTTCCGTTACCGATTCATGGCATTATTCCATTAGGCAAGTTAGATACTAATGGGCAATTGCCTTTTCAACTACTATTAGCCGCAGTGACAGGTTTGAGCTTTCTTATTGCCTACATTTTATATGTGCGCCCTAATAGCGAAGTGCGAGAAGTACTTAATACACCAATGATTAAATTATTTTTACGTTTGTGTAATAGTGATTGGCGTTATGATTATTTATTAAATTGCTTATTTGTTAAACCTTATATCTATCTAGCTAAATTATTAAAAAAAGATCCTATTGCTTTATGGGATAATTGGATAATGTTGGGCATAAAAAAAATAAACGCATTTATCGTTGACCTAGAAAATGGGCAAATTAGATGGTATATGGTTTCGATGGTTATAGGCAGTATTATTATATTAATGTTACTGATTTTCATTTAATAAAGGTGTAATCATTCATGTTGTTATGGCTTGTTTTTTTACCTGTAATAGGCGGATTTGTTGGTTGGTTATGCCATGCATGTTTACAAAGAGGGGTAGTTTCCATCAACGTACAAAAGCGTTGGTCAAAATTACCCATAATTGTCGCATTTACCACAATTTGTATTACATTATCGATAGCGATCGTATTATGGATAGATGCCGCTGAAACACTAAAGCAAGGCGCAAACTGGGGAAAGGAAATTAATCTGGAGTGGATCCCATTACTAGGCATCCGTTTTCACCTTGTTTTAGATGGCTTATCAATGGTTGTTATTACCGCAACACTATTTATTGTATTATTGACTATTGTTTATTCTAGTAAAGAAAATTTAAACAATCTTGGTTTATTTTACCTATGCCTATTATTTATGACATCAACCATTATGATGTTGTTTGTCGCCACTGACTTATTTTTAATGTTCTTTCTGTGGGAAGCTGTGGCAATACCGGTCTATTTTTTGATCTCCTTATGGGGGCGCCGAGATTCGAGCTCGCAATTGCGCTTTAATGGGGCAAGCAAATTTTTGATTTATACCCAATTAAGCAGTTTGCTGATGCTAATTTCAATCGTTTCATTGGCACTAATTAACTGGAACTTAACAGGTCATTGGACATTTGATTCTCAGGAATTAATAAAAACACCAATATCAAGCCATACTGAATTTTTACTGATGTTAGGCTTTTTAGCTGCTTTGATAGTACGCATTCCTTTTGTTCCCTTTCATGGTTGGCTTGTTGAAGCCCATATTGAATCTTCAACAACTGGCTCAATGATGATTAGTGGATTATTACTCAATACAGCAGCATTTGGTTTATTACGTTTTGTTATACCACTATTTCCTAATGCTTCAATCATGATTATGCCATTGATGTTAGCTTGTGCACTGGCTACTGTTGTTTATGCAGCATTGCTTGCATTCAATCAAACCGATATTAAAAAACTTGTTGCTTATATTCATATCGCTTTAATGGGATTTGTTACTGCAATAATCTATAGCGGTTCTATTATTGCTTATCAAGGTGTAGTTATCCAGATGATAGCCATCAATTTAGCAATCGTTGGTATGTTTATAATTAGTGGGTTATTGGTTGAATGTTATTCCACTCGGAATATAAACCAGTTCACTGGGTTAAAAGGACGAGTGCCTTATCTATCTTCGTTAACTTTATATTTTATATTAGCTGTGTTAGGTATTCCAGGTACAGCTAATTTTGTTGGTAATTATATGATGTTACTTGGTAGTTATAACACATTTTCTTTTTATACCATTTTGCTAGTAATTGGCTTATTATTATTGTCTATTTCATTTATCGTGCGTATGCAGCCAATATTCTATGGCGCCGCAGATAAAGAGGCTTCCACAAAACATCTACTTAGTAAAAAAGATATTTTGTTATTATCAAGCATCTTAATTGTCCTTATTTTTATTGGTTTGTATCCACAACTGATTTTAGATATGTCTTATTCTATCATGAATCAAACACAACAATACATAACCACAGAACGAGTGGGAGAGTAATAATCTATGATAGCTTTATCGTCTATTTTTGTACTAAGCATTGCCATCATTGTTGTGTTATTTTCATTATTTGTTTTTAAAATAAGCACTAAAGGATGTACTATTTTAACTATTTGTGGATTAACATGTGCGTTAGCTTGTTCCGCGGTAGTTGGCTATAAAATTTCATTTAATGCACAAGCTATTGCAGATATCAGTAGTGATAATATGCAATTATCGGTATCAGTTTCAGACGCCAATAAAGAACTAACTCCATCAACTGAAGAAACGATAGCAATTGATACTGTGTCTACTGATGATGTGGACAAACAAAATGAAAACATTGATGACAACGTCAACAACAGTAAGATTGATAAGACAAATATTGATGCTAATTCAAACACTGATAATAGTTCAATAGATGAGTGGAAAGCGCACCATATCACTGCACTTTTTACTTGTGATGGTTATGGGTTGCTTTATACCAGTTTGATTTTAATGATATCTATTGCTGTAGCCTGTTTTGCTTATCGTTGGTTCCGGCAAGAAAAGATTCATCACGGACTATTTTATTTAATCCTACTTTTCATGACATTAGGTGGAGTAACACTCTTATACGCAAGCCATCTCATTGCATTTTTTATTGGGATTGAACTGTTATCTATTCCATTTGTAGGGTTAATTGGCTATCAATATACACAGACTCATTCATTAGAAGCAGCAGTTAAATACATGATTTTATCTGCTATTGCCAGTGTATTTTTATTGATAGGGATTGCATTTTATTATGCAACTACTGGTGAGCTAACATTCAGTGGGCTAAGTTATCAACTCTCAACGATGACTTACCCAAGTACATTATTACTGATGGGTGTTTGTTTGATGTTAGTTGGTATTGGTTTTAAATTATCTCTCGTTCCATTCCAACTTTGGCTACCCGATGTTTATCAAGGCGCACCAACGGTTGTTGCTTTATTATTATCAACAGTTGGAAAGGTAGCAGTTTTTTGTGCCATTGCTAGGCTGTTTTTATTGGCACCGATTGTGAACAATGAAACAATCCGTATTATTTTAGTTATTATGGCTTTTTGTTCTATTTTATGGGGCAATCTATTGGCATTGATGCAAAGTAGCTTAAAGCGAGTACTTGCTTACTCCTCAATTGCACATTTTGGCTATTTATTTACAGCGTTAATTGCTGTGCAATATCAAGTACTTGCATTAGAAACTATTGGCGTTTATCTCATTGGCTATATTTTAGCTAATATCTGTATTTTAGGCACAATCAGCTTAGATTCCCATTCAGATGAACTACAAGATCATGAAAATGAGATCGATCTTTCAGGTCTATTTTGGCGAAGACCAATTCTTGCGCTAGCTATGGGGATTGGGTTTTTATCTTTAGCTGGTACACCATTAACCGCAGGTTTTGTCGGTCGATTTTTACTGGTGCTATTAGGTGTTACAGCAGAATTATGGTGGTTAGTTGCTGCTGTAGTGATTGGTAGTGCATTAGGACTTTATTTTTATGCTCGCTTAATTATCAATCTTTATATAAAACCAATTAACTGTAATGGAAAAATGTTAAGTGGAGCCTCGATTAAGTTAAAATGGACTAATATTAGAATAAGCGAATTAATCATCGTATTATGTGCCTTATTGACGATGCTTTGCGGAATTTACCCTAAATGGTTATTTAACTTAGTTAGCATGGCTCAATATTTAACCACATAATGAGCCTGTATCAGCTTCCTTTAATTCAATAGTGGAGTCATATTAACTAAAATAAATAAAACCAGCATTTTATCCTAAAGCATATGTTTTCCTAAGGCTTTTTGACAAGAAATAGTTAATAACAGATTTATTTATTATGTTATAATTCTGACCTTTAAAAATTTATTTTAATCAAGAGGACCAGTATGGACTTTTTAATCTCTAATGCTTATGCCGCAGATGGTAGCCAACCCGGTGGCGATTTTTTCATGCCAATTATGTTAGTTGTGTTTGGTTTATTTTTCTATTTTATGATCATGCGTCCACAACAAAAACGCGCAAAGGCACATCGCGATCTTATGGCTTCTATCTCCAAAGGCGATGAAGTATTAACCAATGGCGGACTTATTGGTCGTGTATCAAAAGTCAACGAAAATGGCTACATAGCGCTAGAATTAAATGATACTACTGAAGTTGTGATCAAGCGTGACTTTATCACATCAGTTTTACCAAAAGGGACAATGAAATCACTATAATAGGGATCATCTATTATTGTTCATTGTATTGATTATCTAATTCCACAAGAGAATATGTCGTGTTAAACCGCTATCCTTTGTGGAAGTACATTATGTTGGTCGTTGTAATTTGCCTCGGCCTTCTTTATGCACTTCCAAATATTTATGGTGAAGATCCTGCTATACAGATTTCAGGCTCAAATACTGCTGAAATTAATGTTGCTACGCAAGATAAAATCAGAAAACTTTTAGCTGATAATCACATCGAGACTAAATCATTAATTTATGAAAATAAGTCAATTTTAATTCGCGTTGGTGATAATGATACACAGCTTAAAGCAAAAGAGCTCATATCAGAAGCATTAGGTGAAGAATATATCGTTGCATTGAACTTAGCACCCGCAACACCAACGTGGCTGACAGCATTAGGTGCTGAGCCTATGAAACTCGGTCTTGATTTACGTGGTGGCGTTCACTTTTTAATGGAAGTCGATATGACAACCGCATTAAGTAAACTCACTGAACAATCTATTGAAAACATAAAAACTGAATTCACAAATAGCAAATTAAATTATAAAAAAATCAGCAAAAATAGTAATCAACAAATTGTATTACAATTTGATAATACGGATGATCGCAATAAAGGTATTACTAAAATTAATGGATTGCGAGATTACAAAGTAGCTTCTCAAACAGACAGCAGTATTGTTGTCGATATCAGTGAACAACGTTTACAACAAACTAAAAATGATGCTGTGCAACAAAATACCACTATTTTACGTAATCGTGTTAATCAACTAGGCGTTGCCGAACCTATTGTTCAACGCCAAGGTGCTGATCGTATTGTAGTTGAATTACCAGGTATTCAAGACACCGCGTTAGCTAAGCGTATTTTAGGGGCAACAGCGACGCTTGAGTTTAGACAAGTTAACGAAGAAAGCACACCAAATTTACCGGCCATTATCAATGGTGATATGCGCGTTCCTTATGGTTCAGAAATTCAGTATATGGAAAATGGACGTCCTGTATTACTTTATAAACGTATTGTATTAACAGGAAATCATATTACTGATTCTTCATATCGTGTTAATCCATATGGATTACCTGAAGTTGCTATTACGCTTGATGGCACAGGCGGTAAAAAAATGTTTGATTTTACTCAAAAAAATCTTCATAAATCGATGGCAACCTTATTTGTTGAATACAAAGATACAGGAAAACGCGATGAAAACGACAAGCCGATTCTTGAAAAACAAGAACGAGTTATTAACGTCGCGACTATTCAAGGTATTTTTAGTGATCGTTTCCAAGTAACGGGTATAGGTAGTATTGATGAAGCTAAAAATTTATCACTATTATTACGTGCAGGGGCATTAATTGCACCGATCCAAATTATTGAGGAACGAACTGTTGGGCCATCCATGGGGCAAGAAAATATCACCCAAGGCTTAGAATCTTGTGTATGGGGTTTGGCGGTTTCAGTTATTTTTATGTTAGTAATGTATCGCCTATTTGGTGTGTTTGCTAGCCTTGCATTAGTTGCAAACTTAATTTTAATTGTTGGTGCAATGTCTTTACTTCCTGGGGCAACGCTAAGCATGCCGGGTATTGCTGGTATTGTATTGACCGTAGGTATGGCTGTTGATGCTAATGTACTGATTAACGAAAGAATAAAAGAAGAGCTGAGTAATGGTCGAAGTGTGCAACATGCAATTAATGAAGGATATGCAGGAGCTTGGAGCAGTATTTTTGATGCCAATCTTACTACTTTAATTACTGCGGTTATTCTTTATGCAGTTGGTACTGGTTCAATTAAAGGCTTTGCTATTACGTTAGGTATCGGTATCGTTACATCAATGTTTACATCGATTGTTGGTACTCGCGCATTAGCCAATCTTATTTATGGCGGTCGTCGCGTTAATAAGTTATCAATTTAGAGGTTTATTGTGATTATTAATAAAAAAGAAAATCATGATGTTAGAGAATTAAATCATGGTCGCAGAGTCCTCGACTTTTTAAAATTTGGCTTCGTTGCTTTTGTTATTTCTATGCTCTTAGTTGTAGCGTCTTTTGTCGTTATTTTTGTTAAAGGATTCAATCTAGGACAAGACTTCACTGGCGGAACAACAGTCGAGCTTACCGTAACAAAAAATGTTAATCTTGATGATATTCGTAATAGTTTACGCGATGCAGGCTATCATGAGCCGATAGTACAATATTACGGTAGTAGTAAAGATATCATCATTCGGTTACCTTCGGCTAAGCAAGAAGACAATACCTCATCGGCTATTGATAATGCGCTAGGTACAAAAATTTCCAATTTAATACATAAAGATATTGATGCAGATGCTCAAATCAAACGTATTGAATTTGTAGGTCCAACTGTTGGCGCTGAACTTGCTCAAGATGGTATTTTGGCAATCTGTGCCGCATTAGTTTGTATTTTAATCTATATTGCATTCCGTTTTGAGTGGCGATTTGGTACTGGAGCGGTTGTTGCTTTAGCGCATGATGTCGTCATTACTGCAGGTTATCTATCACTATTTGAACGAGAATTAGATTTAACGATTATTGCTGCAATGTTATCCATTATTGGTTATTCACTCAACGATACTATTGTTGTCTTTGATAGAATTCGTGAAAATTTTAGAAAGATACGCCGTGCAGAACCTTATGATGTAATTAATATCTCATTAACGCAAACGTTGCATCGTACTTTAATGACATCAGGGACAACACTTGTTGTGGTGATTATTCTATATATCTTTGGTGGTTCAATGTTAAAAGGATTTTCTGAAACATTAGGGGTGGGTATTGTGCTTGGTACCATCTCATCAATTTATGTGGCGGCTTATATGTCACTTAAATTAGGCGTAAAAAGAGAACACTTTATGCCACCAAAAATTGAAGCAGAAGGAGCTGATCAACCTTCAATATTACGCTAATTGTTTAAACTCTGCCATTAATTGGCAGAGTTTCATTAGACTATTTTTAAAACAAATGATACCAAATTGATTGACACCTACCCTTTAGTTGCATATTATTAACCACAGTTTTATCCCTTTCTTTTGGGGCCATAGCTCAGCTGGGAGAGCGCAACGCTGGCAGCGTTGAGGTCAGGGGTTCGATCCCCCTTGGCTCCACCAAATCAACTCTTTTGTTAATTGTAAAGCAAAAATAACCACCTTATTGATAGACGGTAAATCAAGTCAATTCCAATAACAATCCAAAAATAAAAATTTTAATAAAATCAATGGCTTTTCTGAACGTTTTTTGAGTGATATTTTCAACCTTAAGCCTTAAAAGTTTAATTAACTTAATTACACTTTTATATATAATAACGTGATGTTAAAACTTAATTCTTACTAAAAAATTGATGAATAAAGTATATCATTAAGCAGCCATTACTCGACAAGATAAATAAAACAGTAAAATTATTTATTGATGAATTTAGTAAACTACCCCCCCCAAATGTATTAGTTGAAGGAATTGATCGTACACCTGCAAATGATCGCTTATCAGCTGAACAAGCTATGTAACTATCCCCTAAAATAGTACAGCAAAAAAGTAGAAAATTCTCTATGATAAAAGAAAAGGGGATTTAATTATGAAAAAAATGACTGAACATCAAATCGTAGCTATTTTAAAAGAAGCAGAGGCAGGTATTCCCGTTAAAGAGTTGTGCCGTAAATATGGCATGGGTAATTCAACTTTTTATAAATGGCGGGAAAATATGGCGGTATGGAAACTTCAGACATCAAACGTCTAAAAGAACTCGAAGCGGAAAACCGCAAGCTTAAGCAGATGTTTGCCGAACTGAGCTTAAAATCCCAGCTTCAGGAAGAAATCATAAAAAAGCTTTAGTGCCCACAAAGGTACGTAAAACGTGGGCGCAGCAACTACAAAAAAATCATTCAGTCACTATTACGATGAGTTGTGCCATTGTTGGTTTAAGCCGTTGTGCTTACTATTACCAACCTAAGTTTCAGGATGATTCCGTGATTATTTCGGTGTTGAATACTGTCACAGACCGGCATTTACGCTGGGGTTTTCCTAAATGTTTTCATCGTATCAGAAAGCTCGGCTATCAATGGAATCATAAACGGGTATATCGGGTGTATTGTGAATTAAAGCTTAATCTCAGGGTAAAGCGTAAAAAACGCATTCCTCCACGATACCCAGAAAGGTTATTAGTCCCCAATAAACAAGGTGAATGTTGGTCAATGGATTTTATGAGTGACAGTAGTCGTAATCAACGTCGCTTTAGGACATTCAATGTCATCGATGACTTTAATCGTGAGGCGTTAGGTATTGATATTGCAGTAAGCTTACCAGTAGAAAGGATTACCCGTTACTTAGATAAACTGGCCGAATATCATGGGTATCCATTAAAAATACGGGTCGATAATGGGCCAGAATTTACAGGAAAAACCTTTATAAACTGGGCTAAATTACATGATATAACCATTGATTATATCCAGCCCGGTAGCCCTTATCAAAATGGCTATATTGAACGATTTAACCGTACCTATCGCACTGAAGTACTCGATTTATATCTTTTTAACAACTTAGCACAAGCAAGGAGAATAACTGAAGAATGGTTAACGATTTATAACACCGAAAGACCGCATGAGGCATTAAATAACATGACACCGATTGAGTATAAAACACTAAAACAAGCAGCATGATTTTCTACGTGAGTTGTGTACTAAGTTTGGGGTATTTACAGCTAAAGTTAGTTAAATATTGGAATGATAATACGCTGGTAGGAAAAACACCCGAATTACAGATATCTAGCTATAGTAGAATCGATTAGCGCTTTATAATAAAATTTTTATAACACTTATCAATATTTTTCTATACAAGAACTTATACAATTATTTCAACAACAACTTAACGTTTGGATAATTGGATTGATTCATTAAGTGATGAAGTTTTGTTTGTTAAAGATTTACGCAATTGGACTAAACCTAACCTAGAATCATAGACAGTAGTTCGATTTATCCATATTAATTCTGCCACGCTGTTAATTTAGTTTCTTTCATTGTCTCACTTTATATCAACCAATCTTGATATCTTGCTGGTTTAGTTTTATAGTTATCGTTCAATGTCATGCTAAGCCTCTATTTTGTGTGAAGATGGCTTCAACACATCACCTGCTCGGTCGTCTTATTTTTTTCTGGCATAAACGACGAATAAGATGCAGTTCAAGACAACGCATAATACACAGCCCTTATTTAAAGCATTACTCACTTAACTGATGGGCCAACGCCTAATTTTATATTTGCCTGACATTAAGAAAGCTAGAACCTTTGTTAGCTTTTTGTCTCCTGTTCAAGTCGCTTTATCTTTTTCCATTGCTTGAATCACTTTTTGTTCGTGAGCTAGTGTTTTTTTGATCTAGGTATAACCATCAAACTCTGACTTTAGTTTTGTTGCTCAACGGCATATTGCTGTTTGGCTAACCTCCATTGCTCTACTGAATTCTTGTACTGTGCCCCTTGCTCAACCACCAGTGAAGCATTATCACGTTTAAATTCTGCTGTAAATTTTTACCAACTTGTTGTCCTTGTTTACTTCATTTTGATGAGGTTAGTTTGCCATCTAATTGGATGCCTTGACGTATTAGGCCACAACAATATCAAATAGAATAAAATTAGGCATTTCACAAGTATTGATAAAAAGTATAAACTATAGCACTATTTAAATAGTCGAAATATCAATTCAACCATAAAGATAACATCATGCAAAAGTTTAATGTCAAAACCTTTCAGGGGTTAATTCTTACGTTACAAGATTACTGGGCGAATCAAGGCTGTACAGTGATTCAGCCTTTAGATATGGAAGTGGGTGCGGGGACTTCTCACCCTATGACCTGTTTACGTGCATTGGGCCCAGAACCGATAAATGCAGCTTATGTTCAGCCATCACGTAGGCCAACTGATGGTCGCTATGGTGAAAACCCAAATAGGTTACAACATTATTACCAATTTCAAGTTATCTTAAAACCATCTCCAGATAATATTCAAGAGCTTTATTTAGGTTCATTAAAAGAGCTAGGGCTCGATCCAACTATTAATGATATCCGTTTTGTGGAAGATAACTGGGAAAACCCAACGCTTGGTGCATGGGGGCTAGGTTGGGAAGTTTGGTTAAACGGTATGGAAGTAACCCAATTTACTTACTTTCAACAAGTTGGTGGTCTTGAATGTAAACCAGTTACAGGTGAAATCACTTACGGGCTTGAGCGCTTAGCGATGTATATCCAAGGTGTGGATAGCGTTTATGATTTAGTTTGGAGTGATGGCGCTTTTGGAAAAACCACTTATGGTGATGTGTTCCATCAAAATGAAGTAGAGCAATCCACTTATAATTTTGAATATGCTAATGTTGAGTTTTTATTTTATTGTTTTGAACAACACGAAAAAGAAGCAAAGTATTTACTTGAGCTAGAAAAACCTCTGCCACTACCTGCTTATGAACGTATATTAAAAGCAGCTCACTGTTTTAATTTACTTGACGCACGTAAAGCGATTTCAGTTACTGAACGTCAACGTTATATTTTACGCATTAGAACATTAACTAAAATGGTGGCAGAAGCCTATTACGCATCACGTGAAGCACTCGGATTTCCTATGTGCCAAAATTCACACGCTAAGCAAAACGCATCAAAGTAGGATTTAAAAGATTATGCAAAAAACATTTTTAGTGGAAATTGGTACCGAAGAGTTACCACCAAAATCACTGCGCACATTAGCAGAAAGCTTTGCGGCTAATTTTATACAACAACTTGATAATGCGAATTTAGAGCATGGAGAAGTACTGTGGTATGCATCCCCTCGCCGTTTAGCATTAAAAGTTATTAATCTGAATGATACTCAGCCCGATAGCCAAATTGTTAAACGTGGTCCTGCAGTGAGTGCTGCATTTGATACTAATGGCAAACCAACTAAAGCGGCCGAAGGCTGGGCCCGAGGTTGTGGAATTACAGTTGATCAAGCCGAGCGAATACAAACCGATAAAGGCGAATGGCTTTCTTATACTCAACATCAACAAGGCCAACTTGTGGTTAATTTATTATGCGATATGGTTAAAACAGCACTAAGCAAGTTACCTATTCCTAAACCAATGCGCTGGGCAGCTCGCCAAGTTGAATTTATTCGCCCCTGCCATACTGTCACAATGCTTTATGGGGATGAGATTGTAGCAGGTACAATTTTAGATATTGAATCAAACCGAATTATTCGTGGTCATCGTTTTATGGGGGAACAAGAGTTCACTATCGATAATGCCGATCAATATCCCGACATTTTAGAACAACGAGGCAAAGTGATTGCTGATTATGACAAACGAAAAGCAATTATTAAACAACAAGCTGAAAGCGAAGCTGCTAAACTT
This sequence comes from Gilliamella sp. Fer1-1, assembly GCF_001690825.1. Lineage (NCBI taxonomy): Bacteria > Pseudomonadati > Pseudomonadota > Gammaproteobacteria > Orbales > Orbaceae > Gilliamella > Gilliamella sp. Fer1-1. Next base: position 10,410 of record NZ_LZGX01000047.1, on the reverse strand, counting down.
AATGGTAAAGCCGACTTAACAGACAGCTTGCTTGAAGAAGTCTCATCTTTAGTTGAATGGCCTGTTGTATTAACGGCTAAATTTGAAGAACGTTTTTTAGAAGTACCGGCTGAATCACTGGTTTACACCATGAAAGGCGATCAAAAATACTTCCCTGTTTATGATAAACAAGGCAAATTATTACCAAACTTTATTTTTGTCGCTAACATTGAATCCAAAGATCCACAAGTGGTCATTTCGGGGAACGAAAAAGTAGTTCGCCCACGCCTTGCTGATGCTGAATTCTTTTACCAAACCGATTTAAAACAGCGTTTAGAAGATCGCTTGCCTCGCCTTGAAACAGTCTTATTCCAACAACAGCTTGGAACAGTTAAAGAGAAATCAATTCGCATTGAGCTACTATCAGGCTTTATTGCTGAAAAAATTGGCGCAAATATTGAACAAGCGAAACGAGCAGGTAAGTTAACTAAATGCGATTTAGTAACCAATACTGTTTTCGAATTTCCTGAAACACAAGGTATTATGGGGCGCTATTTAGCGCTTAAAGACGGCGAAAATATTGAAGTAGCAACTGCAATTGAAGAACAATATAAACCACGTTTTGCTGGTGATGAGTTACCAAGTACTACGGTTGCTTGTGCGGTTTCTATTGCTGAAAAAATGGATACCTTAGCGGGTATTTTTGGCATTGGTCAGCATCCTAAAGGAGACAAAGATCCTTTTGCATTACGCAGAGCGGCTATTGGAATATTACGCATCATTGTTGAGAAGGCATTGCCGTTAGATCTTGTTGAATTAGCAAATTATGCCACATCGTTATATGGCGATAAGCTAAATAATAAAAATGTAGTTGAAGATATTGTTAATTTTATGCAAGGTCGTTTTCGAGCTTGGTATCAAGAACAAGGCTTTGCTATTGATACTATCCAATCAGTTCTAGCTCTTAATCCAACTAAGCCAGCTGATTTTGATGCGCGCGTTAAAGCAGTGACTCACTTTAGAACGTTGCCTGAAGCTTCGTCATTAGCGGAAGCGAATAAACGGGTGTCAAATATCTTATCAAAAACAGATATTGCGATTCCAGAGCAGATCAATGCAGCATTACTAGAAACGGGAGCCGAAGGAGAATTAGCTAAAAAATTGGCAATTTTAACCGATAAACTTGCGCCTTATTTTAACCAAGGTCGTTATCAAGAGGCTTTAGTTGAACTATCGTCGCTAAAAGACACTGTAAACGCATTTTTTGATTCAGTCATGGTTATGGTTGACGATGAAAAAATTAAACTTAATCGATTAGCACTGTTGAAAAAGCTACAAAACCTATTCTTAAAAGTCGCTGATATTTCATTATTGAAAGCTTAATTTTCGAATTGAATCATTTAAAAATAATAGTGGTAACTAAATCGGTTACCACCTATAAGGAACTTATATAGAAATGCAAAAACAAATCCCTTTTTCTTTAGTTTTTATACAAACATGCAATTTTTTTCGTAATCGTATTATACCAATTACGTTTGTAAGTCTATTACTAGCATTAATGTGCTCAGTTATAAGTTACTACCTTTACAAACCAGAAATGGATACACAGTTATATTTATCAGGAGATATCGCTAGCTATGTATCAGTTATTATTATAGCATTTACAATCCCTAGTACTATAAAATCAATTAGTATTGCAACAATTTATAACCTTTATGTAAGTGATAAACTTAACCCCAGATTATTACTGCCTAGAGCATTAGAAAATCTATTAAAAATTATTGCTTTTTACTTTGTAATAATTTTTCACTTGGTTGTTATAGCATTATTTTTATTTTTAATCTTTATAATTTTAAATTTACTACTTCCCAAATATTTGATTATTTCATTAATTTTTATAACGCTAATTATTTCCTCTGTACTTTTCTATATTTTTACTAACTTCTTTTTGGGATTATTGGCAGAATCTAAACAAAAAAGTTGCTCTGAGTTATTTTCGTTAAGTTGTCAACTGACAAAAACACAATGGCGACCTTCTTGTCTTATGCTATTAACTAATATCGCATGTTTAATGATTATTACTCTATTGTCTATGATAATCGATGAAAACAATATCGTAGTTAATATTATCTGTACGTTCTGTTCTATGTTTTTTGATATCTTCCTGACGAGCTTTTTCTATCGTCTTTATTGGTTAGCAACTAATGATGCTAACTCAAACTTTCCAACAAAAGATGATCAGCAAGAAACTAATAATTTGATCGTTTAATCATTCTCATCCCCACCAATTTAAATTGGTGGGGAAACTCACTTGCTATATCAATTCGCTGTGTATTATATTTGTTATAATGAAGAACCATTTGGATAACAATTATGACCCCCGCTATTAATTTACTTAAAAAGTTAAAAATCAAATTTAATATCCATCAATATAAGCACGATCCAAATCAAACCAACTATGGGCAAGAAGCGGTTGATAAACTTGATCCCAGTTTAAATGTCACCGCATCACAAATATTTAAAACGCTGATTGTCAATTTAAATGGTAATAATAAAACATTAGCGGTGTGCGTATTACCTGTTAATGAGCATTTAGATTTAAAAAAAGTGGCACAGAGGCTAAAATGTAAAAAAATAGATTTAGCCGATGCTAATTTAGCCCAAAAAGTAACGGGGTATTTGGTGGGTGGAATTAGCCCATTAGGTCAAAAACAACAACTTTTTACACTCATTGACAGTAGCGCCAACCAACACAAAACCATGTTTATATCAGGCGGTAGAAGAGGGTTAGAAATTGAAATTGCACCTCAAGATCTAGCTGATATATTGCAAGCCCAATTGACTGATATCACTATTAAACATAATTGATCACATTCATATTTAATAAGATTTATAGGGTAGATTCGTTGAGATGATGATGAAGCAGAAAATGAAAATAATCGACGTTCTTTGATATGCGTATTTTATTTTTTTAATTGATACAAAAATAATGAAATAACAAATTAAAGCGACAAGGTCATGAGAATATGCTCATGACCTTAAAACAACTCCCATCAATAAAATCGACAGAAAGGCAGCAAACTTATTTGATTGCTTCTTTTAAACTTTTACCTGATACAAATGCAGGCACTTTGCTTGCTTCAATTTTAATTTCTTTACCTGTTTTCGGGTTACGACCAGTACGTGCTTTACGCTCGTTGACTTTGAATGTACCGAAACCAACTAATTGAACTGGCTCACCTGCTTTTAATGATTCAGTAATAGCAGCTAACGTAGCTTCCAATGCTGTTTTAGCAGCTACTTTAGTAATATCAGCTTTGCTAGCAATAGCGTCGACAAGTTCTGTTTTATTCATGGATATATCCTTACATATTATTTTATTGTTAAAGTTAACATTATAAACAAAGCTAAAATTTAGCTTCGCTACTGTAAACAGTGTTTAGATTACATTGCGGTTAAATGTAGTCTATATTCATCTAATATTAAAGAAAAATTTAATAAAAAATAAAAAAATTACACTTTAAACCGCTTAACCGCACAAAAAAACACCAATATTACTTGCTCCAGATGCTCGAATTTCATCTTTTAAGCCTTTTATCAACTCAATCATCTCATTATTTTCATCACGTAATAATCGTAATATCTCCCACTGTAAATCAAATTCATCAATCACACTAGGTAAAGTTTGTTGCGCATCTGGTGAAAGATTAACATTAGTTTTAGTCATTTCAAATTCAGCAATGGTGGTTGCCGATATGCTACTTACTTTAGCGGTATGATCAGCCATTTCACCACTCAAATAAGAGTGTAAAACCTCACCAAGCGCCTGACAAGCATCGATAGCTGGGTAAATCATATAAGGACTGTCATCTGTTACCGTTGGAATGATAGCTTCTAATTTTTCAAGTTGTAAATCAAAATTGATTTTTGCCTCTTCAACTAATAGTGACTCCCAGACTAAATCCAGTATTTTTTTGTAACTTTTAGCGACTTCTTCGGTATGTTGTTGTTGACAATAAAAAACCAAATTCGGGTACATACGTTCACATAAACAAATCATAAACAAACGTTGCTGCCAAGGGGCTAACTTTGCTAATCTTAATTGGACTGGATTTTTAATCATGACAAAACCTTTTGGGACCGTTGATGCACAGCATCAATCAAATACTGCACATGTTCTACAGGAATATCTTGATGAATACCGTGACCTAAATTAAAAATATGCCCATTATAAGCACCAAATTCTTTTAGAACGGCATCAACATTAGACTCGATTATTAATTTGCTAGCATAGAGGACTGACGGATCCAAATTACCTTGTATAGCAATTTTTCCTTTTTGGTGAATATCGCGCAAATTAACGCTCCAATCAACACCAATCGCATCACAACCTGTGTTGGCAATACTATCTAACCACAGCCCTCCCCCTTTTGTAAAAAGCGTAACAGGAACATATGAGCTGATATCGTCAGTTTTAATACCTCGTTTTAATTTTGATAAGATAAGTTGCATATAATGCAGCGAAAACGTTTGATAGCTCTGATGGCTCAATACACCACCCCACGTATCAAATATCATTATCGATTGTGCCCCAGCTTCGATTTGGGCGTTTAAATACAAAGCGACGCTTTCAGCGAGCTTTTCGAGCAGCAAATGTAATACTTTAGGTTTGCTATAAAGTAAGCGTTTAATTTTAGTAAAAGCTTTACTACTGCCGCCTTCTACCATGTAAGTTGCTAATGTCCATGGGCTACCCGAAAAGCCAATTAATGGAACCTTACCATTAAGCTCTTTTTTAGTTAAACGAATCGCATCCATTACATACTTAAGCGATTGCTCAGGATCAGGGATCGGCAATTGCTCAATATCAGATAAACAGGATATTGTTTTAGCAAATTTAGGACCTTCACCCGCTTCAAAGTGCAAACCCAGCCCCATAGCGTCAGGAATGGTCAAAATATCAGAAAAAATAATAGCAGCATCAAGATCAAAGCGTTTTAATGGCTGTAGCGTCACTTCACAAGCTAATTCAGGTGTTTGGCACATAGTCATAAAATCGCCCACTTTTGCTCTTAACTGACGATACTCTGGCAGATAGCGTCCAGCTTGACGCATCATCCAAATAGGGGTGTAATCAACAGGTAAACATTGCAATGCACGCAAATAACGATCGTTTTTTAATTGGCTCATATCTTCAGCTCTTTAAATCAAGTGTTTATTTTGTCAAAGAAGTTTTAGGTAAGCAGCGTTTTAATATAACATCATCTCACTTAACTATTATTTATTTGTGATTTGAAGCTAAGGTTGTGATAATGTATTTTTTGCATAACAAATCAACGTTTCAGAAATATTTTGCATGACACTGCTTTCAGGTGCAAAACGATGCCAATATAGCATACGCCTTTGATATAGCCCTTCTGTTAAGTTAACCAATTCACCATTCTTCAGCTCTTGTTCAATCTGTAACTTTGGTAGCATACAGCACGCAGAGCCTTGTTTAGCTAATTGCACAAACGCCTCTGATGAACTGGTGATATGACACACCACACTACCTGGGGTAAGGTTAAAATTTTCTTGTAAAAAAGCCTGATGCATATCATCTAAATGGTCGAATGCAACCGCTGGCGCTTTAAGTAAAGACGATCGCGTGACACCATTTGGAAAGTACTTTTTAGCAAAATCAGGAGAGGCAACAAAAATATAGTCTAATGCACCTAATAAATCAGACAAACATCCTGGTAAAGGGTTAGCTTGAATACTAATTGCACCAACGACTGTGCCTAAGCGTAGCAGTTCTAAAGTATGCTCTTCATCTTTTACCTGAATATCGAAACGTAAAATATTTTTATCTAAAACAGGCTTTAACGCTGGTAAAAGCCATGTTGCTAAAGAGTCAGCATTAATCGCAATCGACAATGACAATGGTGTAGTATTTTGTTCATTATCACCTAGCCATTGTTGTTCTAATAATTCAACTTGGTGTAGTAACCCCAAAAGATGCTCGCCTTGTTTGGTTGCTTTTGGCGGAATGGTTCTCACTAATAGTTGTTGACCAAAAAAGCTTTCTAACTGCTTAATGCGTTGCGATACTGCGGGTTGTGTAATACACAGCTTATCAGCTGCTCGCTCAAATCCTCGTTCTTTTATCACTGCATCTAATGCTTGTAATGCTCTATAATCTGGACGCTTCATAATCTCTTTACTAATGATTTGATCACTGCTTGAATATTCAAGCTACTTTAACATCGCAATAAGTTTTAAACATATCAAACATTGATATATTTTCTTAAAATCCTAATGATTTTTACTTTCCAATTGGGTACTATGCCATATCTTCAATAATTTTGCTTTTAAAATTTTATTTTTTTTAAGAAAAAGTATCCTCAAAAATAGGTGATACCATGACACAAGACGAATTAAAAAAAGCCGTAGGCTGGTCAGCATTGAAATTTATTAAACCTGATTCTTATGTTGGTGTGGGAACCGGTTCGACAGCATCCCACTTTATTGATGCATTAGCTACAATAAAAGATCAGATCAAAGGTGCTGTATCAAGCTCTGAAGCATCGACACAAAAATTAAAGAGCTATGGCATTACTGTGCTTGATTGTAATGAAGTGGATAGTTTGGATATCTATGTTGATGGTGCTGATGAAATCAATCACCAGTTACAAATGATTAAAGGCGGAGGCGCTGCTTTAACACGTGAAAAAGTGGTTTCAGCCATTGCCAAACAATTTATTTGTATTGCCGATGAATCAAAAGTTGTTGATGTATTAGGTAAATTCCCGTTACCCATTGAAGTGATCCCAATGGCTCGCTCTTATGTTGCTCGTGAATTATTCAAACTAGGTGGTAAACCAATTTATCGCCAAGGCGTCATAACGGATAATGGTAATGTTATTTTAGACGTTCATGACCTTATCATTGCCAACCCCATAGAATTAGAAAATCGAATAAATAGTATTGCTGGCGTGGTAACGGTTGGGTTATTTGCCAACAAAGGGGCAAATATTGCGCTTATAGGAACACCTTCGGGAGTAAAAGAGCTAAAATAAATTTGCTTATCATAATCAAATTTATTGCTTTTATATCACTATAAGGCTCAATTTATATTCTGAAAGCAATGAGAGGAAATAATGGCTATTCAAACGTCAACCAAAGATGAAAACAAATTTTTATTACTTGAGGGTATTCATCCTAGTGCCATAGAAATATTAAAATCGGCAGGTTTTACCAATATTGAGTACCATAAAAGTGCATTATCGCCCGAAGAACTTAAGCAGGCATTAAAAGATGCTCGTTTTATTGGGATCCGCTCAAGAACTCAATTAACCAAAGATATTATTGATGCCGCCCCCAAACTTGCTGGCATTGGTTGCTTTTGTATTGGCACTAATCAGGTTGATCTTGATGCGGCAACGGTGAAAGGGATTCCTGTATTTAATGCACCATTTTCTAATACACGATCTGTTGCCGAGCTAGTCTTAGCTGAAGCGGTATTGCTACTGCGCCGAGTGCCCGAAGCCAATGCAAAAGCTCACCGAGGTAAATGGAATAAAATAGCTACTGGTTCACACGAGGCTCGTGGTAAGAATTTAGGTATTATTGGTTATGGACACATTGGTAGCCAATTAAGTATTCTAGCTGAATCGTTAGGAATGAATGTTTATTTTTACGATATTGAAACCAAATTACCGTTAGGCAACGCTAAACAAGTGTCATCAATGAAAGAGCTGTTAGCGATAAGCGATATCGTTTCAATGCATGTACCCGAAAATTCAACAACGATAAAAATGATAAGCGATAGCGAAATAGACGCCATGAAACAAGGTGCTATTTTAATTAATGCTTCACGCGGTAAAGTCATTGACCTTGATGCATTAACTCATGCACTACAAACCGATAAAATTAGTGGTGCAGCAATTGATGTCTTTCCAACAGAACCGGCTAGCAACAACGATCCATTTGAATCGCCATTGTGCCAATTTGACAATGTCATTATCACCCCTCATATTGGCGGTTCAACCAGTGAAGCGCAAGAAAATATTGGCATTGAAGTCGCCACTAAACTCGCAAAATACTCTAATACAGGTGCAACACTTTCTGCGGTTAACTTTCCCGAAGCATCGTTGCCTATTCCAGCTAAAGGAGCAAGTCGCTTTATTAATATTCACCGTAATCAACCAGGCGTATTAACCGCGATTAATACCTTATTTGCTGAACAAGGGCTTAATATCTCGGCACAATATTTACAAACCGATGCCAAAATTGGTTATGTTGTGATTGATATTGATAGAGTCAATCCCGATAAAGCCGAGGAATTGCTTGATAAACTAAAAAATGTCTCAGGCACTATTCGCGCAAGGTTGCTGTTTTAATTTAATTGCACTCAATGCCGCCTATCTTTCTTTAGGCGGCTAATAAATTAGATATCAATAAAAACAAAGAGCACTAATATCCTAATTAAGTTCTATTGATTAGTCATGTTACTTTATAAAAAGGGTTTAAAACATAATGCACTAAAAGGCGATAATTACTTAGCATGATCAAATTATCCGTTATGCCCGTTTTTTGCTGTTTGCCTATTTCACCCAATTAGTTTGCACAATTCACTACTCGCCGTTTAACAACGAGTAGTGGCAATAAGCTTAAGGGGATACGCATGCAGCTAGCGCTCCTCTTACACCAGCATAAGATAATTCTCCAGAAAGCATATCAACCACCAAATAATCCCCAGATTTCACCTGACTACTCGTCCAAAGCTCTCTTATTATCGAAGCTGTTGACCAAGTAACATCATATGTTTTATCAACATAATAATCATCTTCATCGTCATATTCATCATAATCATGACTAATATTAGGGTTGTATTCACTAGTTATATTCCCCCATTCATTAAGTAATCCTCCTATCCAACGAGCTCCACGTTTAAAACTTAAACGTCGTTGATAAAAACCATATTCAAGCCCTGGTATACCATCGGTCCAACCCACGTATGGGTCATTAGAATTTGTCAAATCATTCGCACCAGGGACACGATAGCCACTACCTAACTCTTGACAAAACCTTGTAGCTTCTTCATGTGTCACTCCTTCATAGACTAGTTGACCGGCTGTATCTACAGAGGGAGGATTATTTATATACCAACGCGCTATTTTAAAGCTATAAAGTAAACGGGTATGACTACTATCAGCATAAATGTTAAACACCGATGGCGAAAAACTCTTATCTATTGAATCACGAGTTGGCCCATTTAACTTTATTTTTAAACCTTTTTTAAAATCTATCGGCCTGGGTCTTCCATTCCAAGGCTGCCAATTCACCTTAGATAAAGAAAGAGATAAGGTTACACCATGACCACTTGCTGCTCTAATAGTTGTACCATTTGCGGCAATAACTTGTTCTGGCGTTATGCCCACTAACACTAAAAAGAAGTGTAACCCATTTGCCCCAGTCGTTGGAAAGTTCTCAATAGACCTATCGACTTGGTGAACTTTAAATCCCAAACCTTGTATCCAATTAGGACCGTCCATTTCAGGATAAAATTCACCATCCAATTCATTATTAGGCCATGCATAACAGCTTGTCGGTATATCTGACTTAGTGCCCAAATAATAAGTATGACTAATCTCATTAAAAGTACTGGTTTGCGGCAGACCATACTCTGTTGATAATGTACCATTAGTTGCCGTCATAGTGAGTTGGTAAGGTACATCACAGCCGTTTAATAATCTATTAGGGTTAGCTTTAATTTCGGCAGTAATATCTTTATCATCAGCGTCTAACCATTTGACTTTTAGCTTACCTGTCGCACTGGCATTACCATCTCCATCAGCATCGCCCCAATAATTATGTGGCTCACCGATTAAGTTACTTAGCTCAATACTTGGGTAATGTGTATTATCTGTTAATGGTACAAATGTTTGAATATCAGCAAATGTTTTTACTTCGCTAGGTAATGCTATAGGATTTGTGTAGCTTGAATTATCAACTTTGGCATTAGGATATAATTCGCTATTTTCACCTGGAGCAATATACAGGCTACCATCAGGTAATTTAATGCTGAGCAAGCCTTCTTCACTCATTATTTTCGTTACACCATTATCCAAGCTTAAATAAGGAGCACTGCCTTGTATCACATTAGAGGTTGTTGCTGATAATGCTGTAGCATTGGTTGATACCATTAAGCCCAATAAAGCACCTGATATTGATAACGTATAACGATTAATATTCCATTTGGACAACGCCGACAATGTACTTTGATAATCTGTTTTTACGTTTTTTATAAAATTAATTTTTTGTACAAAAGACAAATTAGTATGACTATTCATTCCACCATTACCTGTTATAACTTATTGGTTATTAATTCCATTTTTCTAAATATTATCAATTATAAACAAAAATAAGCCTTATTTAACCAACTTTTTT
>NZ_LZGX01000046.1:0-924 GCF_001690825.1 Gilliamella sp. Fer1-1 | reverse complement strand
TAAAAAGATTTCATCTGCTGGATTTTCCTATGTTGTTTACGCATTGTAAATGTAAATACCCCCAAACTTAGTACACAACTCATGTAGAAAAATTAAGCTACCTGTTTTAGTGTTTTATACTCAATCGGTGTCATGTTATTTAATGCCTCATGCGGTCTTTCGGTGTCATAAATAGTTGCCATTCTTTGGTTATCTTTCTTGCTTGTTCTAGATTATTAAAAAATTGAATTACCCATGCCATATTTACGACAGAGTTCCTTGACAGGAATACCTGCTTCAGCTTCTTTTAAAATAGATACGATTTGATGTTCAGCCTTTTTTTCATAATTGAATCCTCTTTTACTTTTATCATAGAGAATTTTCTACTTTTTGGCTGTACGATTTTAGAGGGTAGTTACAATTGCAAGTTTCTTTTTAAGAATTAATATATATTTATTTGTTCTGTATAATTATTTTAAATTAAATCCCCCTCCTTCAGTAAAAAATAAGGTTGGGGTAAGATATACATTGATGTAAAAGAGAATTAATAGCATTAATAAATAATGGGAAAATCCAATGGCAGAATTAAAAAAATATGAATTAATAAAAACGATGATATATGAGGTAGATACTGATGAAGATTCCATAGAATATCGATTAGAAATATATAGAAGAGAAAACGTATTTAAAGGCATCGTCTATAGAAAGGAACTCTATCGAATGCGAGCTAATTATAAAGGAGGTCTTGCAAAGTGCGATGAATCTATGTTTAGTCCAGATAATAATTTCAATCTTAATTTAATGAATTATAATGAATCAGAAGAAGATATCATTAATATTTTTTATAATGAATTAGAGAAAAATGTTAGCTCTCTCAATTAATTATAATTACTATATAAATTGATATAGGTTAAAGAAAAGTTGAGTCGTGTTGCTTAGTATCTT